>JBHIBW010000071.1:0-8898 GCA_046759265.1 Thermoplasmata archaeon | reverse complement strand
GGCCCACCGGCTCTCAAGGCCGGCGCTTTTGTCCGGGCTTAGCTACCGCAGCGCGGTCTCCCATATTGGGAGGCGTCTTAACTCTTCACGACCCGAGAATGGCGAGCGACCGGTCTCACGGTTCGAGGAGATCACGGATTCCGCTCGCATCGAGCTCAAAGACAGCCACGGGATTGGCCAGTTCGTAGGCCACAATCACCTCCGGCTTCAGCTCGCCCAGGAGGCCAATGGCGTGGCCGTTCACGACAGGCCGCGCTCCTCGACCCGGAAGGAGGTTCTCGTCCTCCTGCTCCTCCACCTCCCCCTCCAAGCCGAGGTCGCGCAGGATGCCCAAGACGAGGCCCTTGACCTCGGTGAACCCTGCCTTCGGATGGATGAGGGCCCCCGACGCGCGCCGCTGGTTGCGTCCACCCACCACGACGTCGTCGATCTCGAAGATACGTTGGGGGAGTTCGCGGTGCCGATTCAGCCGAAGGATCTCCAACAAGGACGGCAGGAGCGTGGATCGAACCACATTGAGATCGGACGAGATCGGGTTTTCCAGTCGGAGTCGCGGTCGCCGTGGCCGGTAGGCTCCCTCGCCATCCTGGAAGGTGAAGGTGCGGACCTCCTGGAGCCCCTGTCCCACCAAGACCTGGCGTAGGCCTTCGGTGAACTCATTGACCGCGGATGCCTCGCCAATGGTCATGGCCCGCGAGACCGCGGGTTCGAACCGGAGGAGCCCGTGCCCGATGGCCAGGTCCTCCATGAGGTCGACCTCGTGCATGACGTCGGTCCGGTAGGCCGGGATCTCCACCCGGATGACCCCCTTCTGCGCGCGGGCCCCCAAGCGCATCCGCTTGAGCGCGGCCACGGCGGCACGGGCGGAAAGCTTCAGCCCCAAGAGGTCGTTCGCGCGAGCCAGGGACATCTCTCGGGTCGAAGGGGTCAGGTCAGGGGTCTCCATGGCCTCCTCGGGGTATATGATCGTGACGGAACGCAGGATCCCGCCCCGCTCCGCCATGGCAGTGATGAGAATCGCAAGGGCCCCCTTCACCGCGCTGAGCTCCGTCCCCGTCACGTCGATGAGGACGTTCTTCGTGTCGGGGGTGAGGGCCGTCACCTGCCCATTGATGATGGGCGGGAAGGAGAGGACCCGGTCCTGCACGTCCAGGATGAGGGGGAGGCGCCTCTTGCCCTCGAGGATCCAGGCGTACTCCCGCCCCTTCTCATGGCGCTGGAGGATCTCCCCCAGGCTCATCTCCTCCGAGGCGCCCAGCGGAACGAAGCGGGCCTCCTCCGGGCCGAAGGCCTGGTACCGGAAGGGCCCTTCCACGGCGTCAAAGTCATGGAGGCCGATGGCCACCTTCTTCCGCTTCCGACCCAGGGTCGTGTGGAGGCGCTCCTGGAGCTCCACGATGGAGGTGACGATCTCGTCCGTCAGCCGGAGGTCTTCGACAAGGCCCCCGACCACGTACGGGCGGACGTCCTTCACGTTCGCGTCCGCGATGAGATCGATGCCGCCGACCTGAACCTTGTAGCGGGGAAGGCCCGTCTCGAGGTCCAAGTACCCTCGCAGCGCACGGGCCAACCCCTCGATCGAGTAGAGGTCGGGGCGATCGGGGTCGATCTCCACGCGAAGGGTGTCCCCCTCGACCCCCTGGTGGCTTGCCCCCATCAGGGGGATGGCGTCCTCGAGCTCCTCCATCGGGACCTTCTTCCCCAGAAGTGAGGTCAGATCTTGGTAGTCGAGAGCGACGACGACCATCGCGGCGCGATTAGGGAGCGCGTTATAATAAACTAGGGAGCGGGCCTGCAACCCCTCCGAGGGAAGGAGTGGGCCGGGCCTGATTTGAACAGGCGACCTCCCGGTCTCTGAGTTCCGAGAACCTATCAGCCGGGCGCTCTAGACCAACCTAAGCCACCGGCCCCTCCTCTCGGGCGGTGTCGTGAGTCGAGCGCCGCTCTTAAGGCTTGTGCGGCGTCGTTCCGGACGCCGAGTTTCAGCGGGGACGAGGAACTACGGCTCCAGCCACCGCCAAGTCGGAAGAACCAAGAACCAGCGTCATGGGGGAGACCGGCTCGAGGACCAGGCGCGCGATCCTGTCAGGAGTACTGAGATACAGGTACCCGTCGGGGCCGTCGACGACATCCAGGACCCCGCCCAGGCCAGGATCCAGCACGAGCTGAACGGCGAACCCTTGCGCGACGGAGGCGTTCTCCACCAGCCTGTAAAGGCGGCCGAAGTTCCAGGAGCCGAAGTATGCGGCCTGAGTATGGGCCGGGCCAAGCCGGTCTCCGGTGTAGAAGCCCAGCCCTGTAGGGGCAATCGCGGGCGTGAAGACCGCCAATGGCGGAACGAAACGGGGGTCGGGGTCGGCACCCTGGACGACGGGCCACCCGTAGTTCTCACCCCGGAGACCAAGGTTGACCTCGTCGTCGCCCAGAGGCCCGTTGTCCGTGAAGAACAGGGTCCCGTCGGGGGCGAAGTCGAATCCGAAGACGTTCCGAATCCCGTGCAGGTAGGCATAGGAGCCGGGGAAGGGGTTGTCTCCCGGAAGCGCGCCATTGCGGCCCATCCGCAGAATGCTCCCGGGAAGGGTCTGGGGATCCTGGGACTGGGCCGCATCGCCCGTATCGCCAAGGGAAGCATAGAGGAGGCCGTCGGGCCCGAAGGCCAGCCGGCCGCTGTTGTGAAACGAGTTCGAGGGAAGCCCGTCGAGGAGGATTTCCTCGGAACCGGCCACGTTGCCGTTCGCAGGGAAGCGTGAAATCCGATTGAA
Source organism: Thermoplasmata archaeon (assembly GCA_046759265.1). Classification (GTDB taxonomy): domain Archaea; phylum Thermoplasmatota; class Thermoplasmata; order RBG-16-68-12; family JAJISG01; genus JAJISK01. The sequence continues at coordinate 6,136 of JBHIBW010000071.1, read as the reverse complement.
GGTCCCGTTCATGTCCTGGGTGCTGTAGAAGACGTAGACGAACGGCTCCGAGGCGAAGTTCGGGTCGAGGGCGAGCCCCAACAGACCCAGTTCGTTTCGCCCTGTTACGCTCAGCGAGACGAAGGGCGTCGGGAGAACGCTTTCGTCCTGAATGATCCGAACGTTGCCGGATTGGAGCTCATTGTAGAACAGACGGCCGTCGGGGGCAAACGCGAAGGCGACGGGAACGTTGAGGTCTTCGTACACGGTCTCCAGCGCCACCGTCCCCACGGGAGTCTCCGCGGGAGGAAGGACGTAGACCGTGAGAAAGACGCTCGTCGCGACAAGCGCCACCGCCAGAATGGTGACGACGAGGAGGAGGACCCGGTTCACCCCCTCTCATTGCGCTCCCTCCCCTATAGGTCTGGCGACGCCGATGGGTCGCCATTCTTACATAGCCGGGGAGGCATTCACACGAGATGAAGCTCCTGCGGGACGTCCGCGAGGGCACCCGCCTCCTGCTCCTCCTCGAGATCACCACAGGACGCCACAGCCGGCTCAAGAGTCTCGCCGACCGACTGGACCTGAGCGTTCAGGGTGTGTCCGGCTATCTGGGAACCCTAACGGACGAAGGGCTGGTGCAGCGGGAGAACGGGGTGTACATCGCCACGATGGCCGGCGTGGAAGCCCTCCAGGACCGACTGCGAGAGCTGCGGGAGTTCGTGGAGCGGTCCTATGCGGAGACCCGCATCCTCGACATGACCTCCGCCCTCGCGGGAGAAGCCATCCAGGCTGGGCAGAAGGTTGGTCTCTTCATGGAAGGCGGCCGCCTGATGGCCTACCCCCGGCGGGACTCTTCGTCCCAAGGACGCGCCCTCCAGTCGGTAGCCGAGGGGGAGGACGTCGCGGTCGTGGAGCTCTCCGGGATCGTGGAACTCGAGCCCGGCACGATCACGGTCCTGCGGATCCCCGGGGCCGCCCAGAGGGGTACGGCGGCCGTCAACCTCGAGGAGGCGGGTCGGCTCGTGTCCTCGCTTGCGAACGGGGTCGTCGGCGTCAGCGACGTCGTGGCCCAGGTCCTTTCAGACAAGCTGGACATCGTGCCGGATCTCGAGTTCGCTCCCGTGGCGGCTGCGCACGAGGCGGCGCAGCGCGGCGTGGACGTCCTCCTCATCAGCTCCCAAGACTCTTCCCCGGACGTCATCACGGGCCTCGAGGCCGCCAACGAGGGGTCGGAACGCCCCGTGGCCTACCGCGTCATCGACCTCCCCCGCCAGGGTGAGGGATAACAGGGAGGAAAAGCTCATTTAGTCGGGGGCCACGTTACGCGGAACGGGATGCGCAGGTGACATCGTTGCGGGCCGTCGTTCTTGCCGCCGGGGAAGGCACCCGCTTGGGCCCCTTCACCCGGACGGAACCCAAGGTCATGATCCCCGTCGGGAACCGGCCCATCGTGGAGTACGTCGTCCGGGCCCTCGTGGAGAACGGCCTCCGCGACATCGTGATGGTCGTCGGGTACCGGAAGGAGCGCATCATGACCCACTTCGGGGACGGGAAGGAGTGGGGGGCCTCCATCGAGTACGTGACCCAGGACAAACAGCTCGGCACGGCCCATGCCCTCCTGCAGGCGGCGCCCCTCCTCGAGGACGACTTCCTCGTTCTCCCGGGAGACAACGTGATCGACGCCAAGACCGTCGGGGACGCCCTAGGGACCGAGGCCATTCCCTCCGTGGTCATCACGGAGAGCGAGGAGCCCTCGAAGTACGGCGTGGTGAGCCTGGACGGATCCCGCGTCCGGGACATCGTGGAGAAGCCGGAGGAGCGCATCGGCAACCTCATCAACACGGGCATCTACCGCCTCGACCCCTCCTTCCTCCAGGAGACCGAACGGCAGGGGAAGAAGGGCGTCTTTGACATCCCCGCCATCCTGCAGCAACTCGCCCGGGGGAAGCAGCTGACGTCCATCCCTACCGAGGGGGCCTGGATCGATGCGGTGTACCCCTGGGACCTCATCAAGGTCAACGCGGTGGCCCTCCAGGCCCTGAAGGAGCAGATCGCCGGGAAGGTGGAGGAGGGCGTCATCCTCCGCGGACCCGTGGCCCTCGGCGAGGGATCGATCCTCCGCGCCGGGGCCTACATCCAGGGCCCGGTGGCCATCGGCGAGGGTTGCGAGATCGGGCCCCATGCCACCATCTACCCCTCCACCTCCATCGGAGCGAACGTGACCATCGGCGCGTCCTCGGTGATCGAGGAGAGCCTCGTGATGCCGGACTGCTCCTTGGGTGCCTTCTCGTACGTCTCGCATAGCGTCATGGGACGGGGCATTCGAAGCGCCTCCCACCTCTCCGCGCCCGCGGAGGACGCGACCATCCGGATCGAGGAGGAGTGGCACGAAGTCCCCCTCGTCGGCTCCTTCCTCGGCGAGGATTGCGTCCTCGGGAGCGGGATCAACGTAATGGCGGGCACCGTGGTCGGCGCTCGGACCGTGGCGGACTCCGGATCGAACCTCCGGGGGAACGTCCCCGATGGGGCCCGGGTGACCTAGATGTGCGGCATCGTGGGGTACACGGGTGACCAGCCGGCCCTCCCGATTCTCCTCGAGGCGTTGAAACGGCTGGAGTATCGGGGGTACGACTCCGCCGGCGTCGTCGTCCTGGACGGCGAACTGCAGATCTACAAGGACAAGGGGGAGATCCGGGAGCTCGAGGCCGCCCTCTCGGACCTGCCTGGGGTCGCAGGAATCGGGCACACCCGTTGGGCCACCCACGGCGCCCCGAGTCAGCACAACGCCCACCCCTTCCTCGACTGCACCGGCAAGCTCGCCCTCGCCCACAACGGCATCATCGAGAACTACCGGACGCACAAGGAGAAGCTCGAGGCCAAGGGGCACACGTTCACTTCAGAGACGGATACGGAGGTCGTGGTGCACCTGGTGGAGGACGCCTACCAGGGCAGCCTGGAGGAGGCCCTGCGGACGGTCCTGTCGGGGCTCGAAGGTGCCTACGCCTTTGCCCTGACCCACGCGGACGAACCGGGGAAGCTGGTCGTGGCGCGGCGAGACAGCCCCCTCGTCCTGGGCCTCGGCACGGGGGAGAACCTCGTCGCCTCCGATGTCCCGGCCCTCCTCAGCACGACGAGCAAGGTCCTCTATCTCCGGGATGGAGAGCTTGCCGTCCTCACCCCGGAGGGCATCGAGATCCTGGCCCCCGACGGCTCCGCCGTGGACCGGAAGCCCGAGGTGGTCACCTGGAACGCGGAAGACGCGGAGCGGGGCGGCTTCCCTCACTTCATGCTGAAGGAGATCTTCGAGCAGCCCGAGGTCATCCACTCCACCCTCCTGGGCCGCCTCAGCGACTTTGAGAATCTGGAGATCCTGCAGGGGGCCGATCGGGTGCAACTCGTGGCCTGCGGGACCTCCTACCACGCGGCCCTCGCCGGCAAGTACATCCTCGAGGAGGTCGCGGGCATTCCGGCCTCGGCCGAACTCGCCTCCGAATACCGCTACGCCGCCCAATCCGACGGGAAGCCCCTGGTGGTGTGCATCAGCCAGAGTGGCGAGACGGCCGACACCATCGGCGCCGCCCGCGAGGCGAAGCGGCGGGGGAGCCGAACCCTGGCCGTGACAAACTACGTGGACTCCAGCCTCACCCGCGAGGTGGACGAGAGCCTGTACACCCGGGCGGGCCTGGAGATCGGCGTCGCGGCGACGAAGACGTTCACCGCGCAGCTCGTGGCCCTCTACATCCTGGGCCTCCGCCTCGGCATCTTACGAGGGACCCTGACGCCGGACCAGGCGCGCAAGTGGACCGAAGAGATCCGGGCCCTCCCGCGAGCGGTCCAGGCGGTCGTGGACAGCGCGCCGGAGATCGAGGCGCTGGCCCGAGAGTACAGCCACGTCCGGGACATGTTCTTCATTGGACGCAACGTCAACTTCCCCATGGCGATGGAGGGGGCCCTCAAGATGAAGGAGATCTCCTACGTCCACGCCGAGGGGTACGCGGCCGGCGAGCTGAAGCACGGGCCGCTCGCCCTCATCACCGAGGACACCCCCGTGGTGGCCCTCCTTCCGCAGGACCACACCTACGAGAAGATGATCGGGAACGTGGGGGAGGTCAGCGCGCGCGGCGCACCAGTCGTCGCCATCGGGTACGAGGGGGACGAGGAGTTGGCAAAGTACGTGGACGCCACGATCCGGGTGCCCTGGGTCCGGTCCATCTACTCGCCTGTCGTCAACACGGTGGCCCTTCAGCTCTTGGCCTACTACACCGCACGCGAGCGGGGGTGCTCCATCGACAAGCCACGGAATCTGGCCAAGAGTGTGACGGTGGAGTAGTCAGCCTTTGAGGAGGGGCATCAGACCGCGCAGGTCCTGAATCTCATGGTGGGGCGTGGCATCTCCCCCCGAGCGGAAAACACCCCGGTTGATCCAGATGCTCGTGAGGCCGGCGCCCCGGGCCCCCTGCACGTCCGCCCTCGGGTGGTCGCCGACGTGCGCGCTCGTCTCGGCCTCCCCGTTGACCCCTTCGAGGGCGAGGCGAAAGATGGCGGCCTCGGGCTTCTCCGTGCCCACCTCGCCGGAGATGACGATTGTCGGGAAGTAGGGGCGTAGCCGGAATTTCTCGACCTTGGCCCATTGAATCTCCCCCGGCCCATTCGAGATGATGCCGAGTGCGTAGTCCCCGAACAGAGCATCCAGCACCTCGCGGGTCTCCGGGTAGAGTTCGATGCTTTCCAGCCGGTCCGTCCGGTAGGTCGCGGCCACCTGGCGGGCGAGTGCAGGATCCTCCCATCCGCCGGCCGCGAGGAGCCTTCGGTAGGCCTCGTCGCTCACCGCCTCGTATCCGGACGTCGGCATCTCGGCCTGGACTACCTTGTAGAGTTCGTAATACTCGTGGTGATCCAGATCCGCGTCGATGCCCGCCGCCGCACAAGCCTGCCGAAGGGCCACGTTGGGGGCGAGGCCGTATTCGCACAGGGTCCCGTCAATGTCGAAAAAGAGAGTCTCGAGCTGGGCGCACAACACCGTTTCGAGGAGGGGGTGCTATTTAGGGTTCGAGGGGCCCGACGAGACACGCGTCCACCCCCGACAAAAGCTTTAACGCCACCCCCCCTGGAACCTGCCGATGTTCGAGAGGCCCCGTGGAACCCGGGACTTCACCCCGGAGGAAATGGCACGCCGGCGTGCGGTCGAAGCCGCCTTCTTCCGCGTGGCCCGTCGATTCGGGTACGGGGAGGTCGCCACACCCACCTTCGAACACGCGCAGCTCTTCATCGCCAAGTCGGGACCCGGGATCGTGGATGAACTCTACGCCTTCAAGGACAAGGGAGGCCGGGAACTGGCGCTCCGACCGGAACTCACGGCCCCCGTCATTCGATTCTACCTCAGCGACCTTCAGAGCCGCCCGAAGCCCCTCAAGGTCTTCTACCTCGGGACCTGCTATCGCTACGACGAGCCCCAGTTTGGTCGCTACCGCGAGTTCAACCAGTTCGGTGTCGAGATTCTCGGGGGCAACCCCCTTCAGACGGACGCGGAGGTGATCGCCACGGCCGTGGAAGCCGTCCGGGAGGCCGGCCTGACCGGGTTCCAGGTGCGCGTGGGTCACATCGGACTCATCCGAGATCTCTTGGACGTGGACGAAGAGCGGAAGGCACGGATTCTCAACGCCCTCGACAAGCGCCGGTCGGAGGAGCTGTCAGACAAGCTGGACGCGGCGGGCCTGGGAGACCTCCGAGAGAACCTCCTTGCCCTCGTCGACCTGCGGGGAGGGCCGGAGGTCCTAGCGCAGGCCCGGGAGACGGTCGGGGACCAGGAGGGGCTTCGGTACCTGCGCGAGCTCGGAGACCTCCTGAAGAGGTACGGTGTCGACGATCTGGTGTTCGATCTGGGCGTCGTTCGGGGCCTCGATTACTACACCGGCGCCGTGTTCGAACTCCACTATGAGCCCCTGGACACCGCAAGCCAAATCTGCGGCGGAGGCTCCTACACCCTCACCGACCTCTTTGGCGGAGATCCCCTCCCGACCACGGGGTTCGGCATGGGATTCGACCGGGTTCTCCTGGCCCTCGAGAAGGCAGGCGTGGCCCTCCCGCAGGCGCGGCTGGATGCCTTTGTCCTCCCCGTGGGGGCGCACATGCGACCCGCCGCCTATGACGTCAT
>JBHIBW010000070.1:0-8906 GCA_046759265.1 Thermoplasmata archaeon | reverse complement strand
AGCGCAAGGCGGAGCCCGTGGCCGTCTTCATGATGGACAAGACGGAGCCCGGGACCTTCAACCTCCCCGTGTTCCGGATGTTCGGAGATCCCTTCTGCTCCGCCGGACTCATCATCGACACCGCCATGCATGAGGGTTTCCGCTTCGAGGTCTGGGACATCAAGGCGAATCGGCGCGTCTTCTTCGACACCCCGGAGGAGCTCTACGATCTCCTGGCCTTCATCGGGACCAAGGGACAGTATGTGATCAAGCGCGTGTACCCGCGAGCCAACACGGTGGCGGAGGGCGAGGCGGTGGCCTGCGTGAGCACCGACAAGCTCGCCCACATCGCCGGGAAGTACGTCGGGAAGGACGACCCGGTGGCCGTGGTCCGTTCCCAATCGGGCCTCCCGGCCATGGGAGAAATCCTGGAGGCGTGGTCCTGGCCCTTCCTGGCCGCCGGGTGGAACCGAGGGAGTCACAATGGCCCCGTGATTCCCGTCACCCAGGCGACCAATCGCGTCAGCCGATTCGACGGCCCGCCCCGCGTCTTCGGCCTGGGGTTCCAGGTCGGGGACGGGAAGCTCGTGGGCCCGGTCGACCTCTTCGACGACCCGGCCTTCGACCCCGTCCGGCAGCAGGCCGCGGAGCTGGCCGACTACATGCGCCGCCACGGCCCCTTCGAGCCCCACCGGCTCCCCATGGACGAGATGGAGTACACCACGATGCCCCAGCTCATGGCCAAGGTGAAGGACCGCTGGGAGGACGTGGCCTAGACCCGTCTCAGATGAACGCCGCGATCGTTAGCGCGATGTTGAGCAACACCAGGACGAGCACGAGCGTTCGAATTTCCTTCAGCACCCCAGTCACGTTCCGCAGTTCGTCAGCCTCCGCCATGAAGGCCCGGACCCGGGCGCAAGGATAGCGATGTGCGCCCTGAGCGTGGCCCTGATGTTTTAAGGCCGCGCGACCCTTCGAAGGCCCGTGGATACCCCCCTCCTTATTCTCAACTTCAAAGCGTACCCGGAGGCGGTGGGGCCTCGGGCGCTCGAACTCGCACGGATCGCGCAGGAGCAGAGCCAGGAGACGGGGAAGGCCGTGGCGGTCGCCCCCTTCACGGGAGACCTGGCGCGGGTCGCCGATCAGGTCGCCATCCCCGTCCTGGCGCAACACTGCGACGACCGGCCAGCCGGGAGCCAGACCGGGTGGATCCCGCCGGAGGCCGTGCGGGACGCGGGGGCCGTGGGGACCCTCCTCAACCACGCGGAACGGCCCCTGTCGGAGGCAGCACTCCGGGCCACCGTGACGCGCTGTCACGACGTCGGTCTGGAGACCGTCGTATGTGCCAGCGACAGTGCGGCGGCGAAGTCCGCAGCCACCACGGGACCGACTTTTCTGGCCGTCGAGCCTCCGGAGCTGATCGGCGGGGATGTCTCCGTCACCACGGCGAATCCCCGGATCGTGCGGGAGACGGTGGCGCAGGTCGAGACCATCGACCCCGATGTGGGCGTTCTCTGCGGGGCCGGCGTCAAGACGGGAGAGGACGTCCGGGTCGCCCTCGAGCTCGGCACGAACGGGGTGCTGCTCGCGTCCGGGGTCGTGAAAGCCTCCTCGCCGCGGCGCGCCCTGGCGGACCTGCTTGCGGGCCTCAAAACGTAGTCTGCGTGCACAGCTCTGTTCCTAGGGGGTAGGCGGCCTCGTCGCGCGATGCGTCGGGAGATCGTACTTTTGGGGCTGCTGATCGTGGTCCAAATCGGGAGCGCCTTTGAAGGAGAAAGCGGTGGAGGGACACCCCGTCCGAATCTTACTGCTTTTGCCCCGGAGGACGAGGAGAGAGGAACCCCTCCCACCATGCTCGTTGTGGAGGCTCTGCCCCACGCCCCTCGTGACAATGAGTTCATCGCCATCGCAAATCCCGGAGGGGCGACGGTCAACGGGCTCGGATGGACCCTGACGGATGGCGAGGGGTCCTGGACCCTCCCGGCCCTCTCCATCCCACCTGGCGGGACCATCCACGTCACCCGGAACGGGAGCGCCCTCTGGGAAGATGCGGGTCTGGAGGCCGATGCGTGCGTCCTGGGGTGTCCCGCGGCCGTAGTGACCCGCGGTTCCCTCGCCCTCAGAAACGGCGGCGATGGGCTTCAGCTCCTCGACTCGTCGGGTACTCTTGCCGACGCCTTACTGTACGGGAAAAGTCCGCCGATATCCGGCTGGGTGGGGGCTCCCGTCCAAGGTCTCGCGAAGGGGTTCGTGGCGCGTCGCCAGCCCACCGAAGACGGATGGCTCGATACGGACACGTCCACCGACTGGATGTGGAACCGACCTTTCCGACTCGGCCAGAGTCGCCGGCCTCCGGCGTCCTACGAGGATGTGTCCGTCCAACCCCTTCTCTCCCCCGATGACAGTCTGGGGAGACTTCTCTATCTGCTCGGCTACGCCCAGACTCGGATCGACTTGGCCGGGTTCACCCTGACAAATCTCGACCTGGCGCGGGCCCTCCGGGACGCCCTCGACCGGGGCGTGCGGGTCCGCATTGGCCTCGAGGAAAGTCCGCCGGGAGGCGTGGGACCGGAGGGGGAGCAGATCCTCGAGGACCTCCACCGTGCCGGGGCGCAGATCCTCCTGATGGGTTCACATGGCGAGGGGGCGTGGCGCCGGTACGCCTTCCATCACGCCAAGTACATCCTCGTGGACGACGCGTGGGTCGTGGTGGGATCCGAAAACTTCTCCTCGAACGGGTTCCCCTCCGGGCCCGGCAACCGCGGCTGGGGCGTGGCCGTACAGGATGCGGCCTTGGCCGCTTGGTTTCGTGAGGTGTGGACAGAGGATTGGGACGAGAACCGAAGCGACGTCCAGTCGCTAGCTCGAGGGGCGGGACCTCCTCCGGATGCCCCCGACCGGCCGATCCTGGCTCCAGAAGGAGCGCCCCCTCTCCTCGCGAGCGTGACCGCCTTCCTGGCCCCCGACAGCGCAGTCGTGGACGTGGGCCTTCCGGAGGTGCTCCGTCGCGCGAGAGACCAGATCGACGCGGAACTGTTCTACCTCCGATGGCAGTGGGGCGACTCCCTGAATCCGCTCGTGGCGGCCTTGGTCGACGCCGCGGGACGCGGCGTCCGGGTTCGAGTCCTCCTGGATGGACAGCCCTACAACGTCGCCCAGGAAGAGGACAACGACGAAGCGGTTGGACGCCTGAATCGGTTCGCGGCCGAGGCGGAACTCCCTCTAGAGGCCCGCCTCTTCCCCGGGGATCCGCGGCGCATCGTCAAGATCCACAACAAGGGCCTCCTCGTGGACGGAAATCGGGTCTGGATTTCGAGCATGAACTGGAACGAGGCGGGCGCGTACGCCAACCGAGAAGCCGCCCTCCTGGTGGACTCCCGCGAAATCGCGGGGGTGTTTCAGGAGGCGTTTGAGGCGGATTGGGAGCAAGCGGCGGCCCTCGGGGCGACCCCCGCTTCGGCGGACCCGCCGAAGGACCTCTTCCTGTGGATTGGGCTGGGAAGCGCGGCCGCCGCCGGTGCCTGGTGGTGGGTGGTGAGAACCACGAAGCAACCTACTAATAAACACCCTCGAAAGACCACGACGTGGCGACGGAGGTTGAAGCGGCGCAGCTTCCGATCTCGGCGGCGGAGATCGAGAAGTACGCGTACTGCCCGCTGAACTGGTGGCTCTACCGCCAAGGGGTCGGAGCCCAGGGGACCGAGACGGTCGAGGGAGAACAGAAGCACGCCGACCTCGCGCAGGACCTCTTTCGTGTCCTCCGCCGGGAGTCCCGCGCCGCCGAGTGGGAGACCCTGGTCATGTACTTCGCGCTGGGCGCCTCCTTCGTGGCGGCCTTCGGCGTGACCCTGGTGCAGCAACTGGACACCCGCTTCGCCAGCATCTGCTCGGTGCTCGCCCTCATCTGGCTGCTGGCGGCCACGTTCCTCCTGTACCGGGCCGAGCGCGTGACCGCGACGGCCGAACGGCTCGTGCAGGAACGGTTGATGGTGGTCTTCTCCATGGGTGCCACCCTGATCGCGCTGATGGCCCTCTCCTTGTTCTACCTCCTCGACAACGCCGTGGCCAACGTCCTGGAGGTGGTGGCCTTGGTCTGGCTCGTGGGCGCCTCCTTCTTCCTCTTCAAGTCCCTCGTCAACGTCCGCGGGGCGAAGGAGCTGCGTGCCTCTCGGAATCTGGGCGAAGCGCCCATCGAGTACGTGGATGACCTCGAGGGGGAGGCCCCGGTCCTGGAGTCCCCGACCCACGGCCTGAAGGGCCGGCCGGACCTCATCCTCCGGAACGAGGGCAGCCTCATTCCCGTGGAGGTGAAGACCGGCCGCATCCCTCGGGGGCCCCTCTTCTCGCACATCCTTCAGGTGGCGGCCTACTGCCTCCTGGTGGAGGAGAGCTACGGCTCGCGGCCACCGTACGGCCTCCTGCGGTACGGCGAAACCGTCCACGAGATCGACTACACGGAGGAACTGGAGGACCTCCTCCTGACCAAGCTGGACGAGATGCGGGCCGTCGCCGCCAACGGAGAGGCCCACCGAAACCACCGCCGACGGGGGAAGTGCCTCCGCTGCTCGCGTCGCCACGCCTGCGACGAGCGCCTCGCCTAGTCCTCCCGCCGCCCGGGGTTCCCCTCACCCGCGACCTCGTCCAGCCGCTCCCGGATCTCCCGCACCTCCTCCCGCATGCGGAGCATCTCCTGCTCGAAGGGGGTAAACTCGGAGGAGGCGAAGATGCGGTGGGTGACGAAAACGCCGATGAACATGGCCCCGACCGCGCTGAGGACGGCCACGATCACAAAGGCCACGAGGAAGAGGACCGGGTTCGCGGCAAGGTCCGCGAGGGTCAGGACGCCGCTGAGCTGCAGGATGAAGACGACGAGGAGGAGGGCCACCACGACGATCCAGAGGATCGTCCACCAGTTCGTCTTCACGCTCCGTTCCTCCTCTCCAGCAGGGTGGCGAAGGGCGCGCTCCGCAGGTCCTCGCCCAAGACCTCGCGCGGCGGCGCGGGCTCCATGATGAGGCGGAGCGACCAGCCCCCCGCGGACTCCACCGCCACGACATCGAGGTGGACGCCGAAGAGCTGTCCGATCCCGTCCTCCGCCCCCGCTTCCAGATGGAAGGAGGGCGTCAGGTTGAGGGGGATGCGCTCCTCCAACGCCATGGCGCTCGTGGCATTCCGGACCGTCGAGTCGAGACTGGTCGACGGGGTGACGATGAGGGAAAGCTCCCGATAGAGGTAGGTGCCCGACAGACTCGTGACGAACACGATGAGCATCCCGTCGTCGTAATTCAGGATGAGGCGGGGGAGGCTGGAGATGTCCTCCTGGGGCCCGATAAGGCGGGGCGTCACCACGACGAGGGTGAGGAGGAGGAGGACGGTGGCGGCCATGAAGGCGGGCTTCAGCATCCCACTCCACTATCGGAAGGCTTGGGATAAACCTTTCAAACGGCCAGGCACGCCTTGGGGTGAAAAGGGGTGGGGGCCCTTAGTGGCCTGTCGGGCCCCCGGAAAAAAAGGGGGGGAGGTTATCGTGATTACCGGCGGAGCACGTCCTTCCGGAGGTGGTCGGCCTCCTCAAGGGCCATCTCCGCGTCTCGGATGCGCTTGACCTTGTCGGGGACCAGATCGATTCGGCTGTACACCAGGTCCCGCACGGCGGCTCGAATGGCCTCCGCCCGGGAGGGGAAGTCATCGACGGCGACGAGGAAGTCCAAGGCTTTGATGAAACGCTTAGGGAGCCGAATCGTCACCTTGTCGGGTTTGTCTTCCAGGAATCCCCACTCCTATTTCGGAGGTCGACTCGACCTCCATCGTACCCCTTTTCGACCTCGGATGAGGGCTCCCGTATTTAAAACATGGCGAGGGATGTCGTCAAAGCTTAAGGACGCCCCTCGGATGGGCCGGCGTGCCCTCGGGGGAGCCGTTGCTCATGCTGGCTGGACCCGTGAAGATCGACCCTCGGGTCATCCGGGCCATGTCCAGACCTTCGCTCGGCCACCGGACCCCGCGCTTTGCAGACGCGATTCGGGAGATTCGCGAGCTCCTCCAATACGCGTTTGACACCGAGGGACCCGTCGGCCTCCTCTCGGGCTCGGGCACCGCCGGCCTGGAATCCATGCTGGCCGGCCTTCTCCGTCCCGACGATCGGGTCCTCTCCCTCACCAACGGAAAGTTCGGCGACCGGACCTTCGCGCTGGCGACCCGGTACGCGCGCGTGACGCGGCTCGACTTCCCGTGGGGACGCCCTGTCCACGTGGAGGCGGTGCGGGAAGCCTTGGAGGAGGGGGAGTACGATGCGCTGACCCTCTGCCACAACGAGACCTCGACGGGGTTGACGAATCCGGGGGAAGAGCTGGGTCGTCTCGCGTCGGAGGCCGGCCTGCTGTACCTGCTGGACGGCATCACCTCCGTTGCGGGGCTGCCCGTCGACATGGAGGGCTGGGGCGTCGACGCCCTCGTCCTCGGCTCGCAGAAGTGCCTCGCCGCCCCCGCGGGTCTCTCCGCGGTCGCCCTCTCGGAGCGGGGCTACGCGCGGCTGCACGAGGAGAACGCCTACTACCTCAACCTCAAGGCCCACGTCGAACGCCTCGAAGCGGGCAGCACCCCCTACACCCCCGCCATCCACCTGTTCCTCGCGTTACGGGAGGCCCTCCGTCTTCTGCGGGAGGAGGGGCTTCAGACTCGCCTCGCCCGGACGGCGCGGCTCGGGGCGGCGACCCGCGCGGCTGCGGACACCCTGGGCCTCCCTCTGTTCCCGGATCGGGCCTTCGCCTCCGACACGGTCTCCGCCTTCTCCTACCCGGATGGGGTCGACGACGTCCTTCGGGCTCGCATTCGGGACGAGCACGGCGTCCTGGTAGCGGGGGGGCAAGGCCCCCTCAAAGGGGGCATCTTCCGGATCGGACACATGGGGGTTTGCTCCTTCGACGATCTGCGAACGACGTTTCGGGCCCTCGAGGCGGTCCTGACGGACCTGGGCCACCCGATGGGGTCGGGAGGGGCCGCGGCGGAGATCGACGCCTTCGAGGAAGCGCCGGATTAGGCGGCTGCCGACGTCGGATCGACCCAGGGCGCCTCCGCGGCGTCCGTCCGCATCTTCTGATCGACCCCCGTCTCCTCCATCTCCAGGTCCAGGCCGGCGCCGTGCATGAGGAGACCCGTCCAGGCAATCATCGCCCCGTTGTCGACGCACAGGGCCTTCGGGGGGACGAACATGCGGGCCTCCCGGGCTTGCGCCATGTCGGCCACCATGGTGCGGAGGCGTTCGTTGCAGGCGACCCCGCCTCCGAGAAGAACCTCCGCCTTTCCCAGGTGCGCCATGGCCCGCTCCGCGACCTCCGTGACCATGGCGTAGGTGGTCTCTTGGAGGGAGAAGCACAGGTCGGGGACCGGGGCGCCCTTCGCGTGCAGGGCCTGGGCCGCGGTCAGGATCCCGGAGAAGGCCACGTCCATGCCTTTCACGGAGTAGGGGAGGGGGAGCAACGTGGCGCCGTCCCGGGCCTGACGCTCGATCTCGGGCCCGGCGGGGAACGGGAATCCCAGCGTCCGACCGACCTTGTCCAGCAGGTTGCCGAGGCCGATGTCCAGGGTCTCCCCAAACACCCGATACCGGCCGGCGGCGTACGAGATCACCTGCGTGTTGCCGCCGGACAGATAGAGGAGGACGGGGTCCCGAGCGGGGGTGACGATCCGGCCGATCTCGACGTGGGCGATGCAATGGTTCACCCCCACGATCGGCAGGCCGAGGGAGAGGGACAGGGCCCGGGCGGCCGTCGCCACGGTCCGGAGGGACGGGCCGAGGCCGGGCCCCTGAGAGAACGCGATCAGGTCCACGTCCCGAAGTCCGATGCCGGCCTCCTCCAACGCCGCCCGGAGGACGGGTTGCAGCCGTTCGGCATGGTGGTTGGCGGCCTCGCGCGGGTGGATGCCCCCTACCTCCGGCCGGTACATCTCCCTCCGGTTGGCGAGGACGACGCCCTTCTCGTCGACCACCCCGATCCCGAGGGTGTGGGCCGTGCCCTCCAGGCCGAGACACCGCATGCCGCCGAATCCAACGACGGAGTCGATAAAAGCGTGCGGCTTACGGCTCGTCCGGGGGGGACTCCACGTCGACGCCCGTGGTGACGGCCATCAGGCTCACCTCGCGGATGTCGTGGAGCGTGATGGACTTGCCCGTCTCCCGCTTCCACCGGAGGTAGAAGAAGACCGCGACCGCCACGACGGCGAGGACGAGGCCCACCCCCAGGAGGAGGTTGGAGCGGAAGGCCGCGAGGACGAGGTTGAAGGAATAAGCCACCATGAAAGTCCCTGCGAAGGCGCCCAGGATGATGGCGGACCAGACCTTCCTTGCGTCCATCCCGCTCATCTTGCCGAGGATGGTTGCGCTGACCGCGCCGGATCCCTGGAAGGGGACGATGACAAACAGGATGAGGCCGAGGTAGGCGAGCTTGCTGAACCCCCGCCCCTCGTCGATCATCCGCTTGGCCTTAACCTCCATCTTGTGGGCCCACTTGCCCAGGATCGGGACGTAGTAGAGGACCTTGTAGTTCCAGAGCAGGAAGAGCCCGACCAGGACGTCCACCATGGCCACGGAGAAGGCCATGAGGGCCGGATGGACGCCCAGGGAGACCCCGAGCGGAATGACGGACTCCTTGCCGAAGGGGGGGACGAAGTAGGCCACCAGGAGGGGGAGGAGGATCCGACCGGTCTCGCCCAACGTGTAGATGTACGCCAGGTAGGTGCCGGCGACGAAGAGCGGGATGACCGCCTTGCCTAAGCCGAGTAGGAGCTGACGGGGACTCAGGTCCCGGATCCGAAAACTGGCCTCCTCGAACATTCCTTCTGAACGCCCCCTGCGTAGGCCAGCCAGCCGCGAGGATTTTTATCAGGAGTTCGCCGAGAATATCTGGTCTGATTATCGGGAGCAGGAA
>JBHIBW010000069.1:0-8956 GCA_046759265.1 Thermoplasmata archaeon | reverse complement strand
AGTTGCTATCAAAGCGGAGATAGCGAGCGCTCACGAGGGCGTCCAGCAGGATCCACGTTGCCCTAGGGTGAGTTCCGCAGCGCGTGGCGACCTCCGATGCGTCTTGGGGCTTCTGGGCAAGGGCTTCGAAGATGCCGAGCTTGACGGCCGCCATAATGGCACGGGCATGCATGAAGGTAAACCACGTTTCGAAAAAGGGCATGGGGACCTTCGCCCCTGCGAAGAGAATTCGCTCCATCGGGTTTGTCGGCGCTATGCCGATTCTCATACCTGGACCCCCCTATCGTAACGGGAGGTCACCGGAGGGCATCAAGGTGTCGTGAAACTCCAGCAGGATGGGAAGTCCATCGGGCCTTGGAGGGTACTGTCAAGGGATCTCAGGCGCCCGCGATGAGCATGAGGTGACCAACCTCCGCCGGCCTTCCGAAGACGAACGCTATATCTGCCCCAGTGCAGTCGGAGGGCATCATGGACGAACCGGAGAACGATCGTGAGTCCGTCCTGACGGCATCTCGCCAAGCCTATGCACACCGTGCGCACTATGGTGACCTCATCGCGCAACACGCGCCCGAGGACCAGGCGACCAAGGCGAAGGAACTCGACTTCCTCGAACATGCGTTCAAGACCCACGCAGCACGCCCCGTCGAACAGATTCTCGATGTCGCGTGCGGAGGGGGACGCCACATCGTCGGCCTGGCGAAGCGGGGCTACGAGTGCACGGGACGGGACTTCACGCCCGAGCGTCTGGAGGTGGCGAAGACGCATGCAGCCCGGGAGGGCGTCACCGTTCGCCTTCGGCAAGGCGACGCGACGAAGCTGAGGTACAACGGCAGGTTCGATGCGGTCATCGCACTCGACATCCTCTTCCTGCTCCCCAGCGACGAGGATGCTCAGACATGCATCCGACGGGCTCGCCAGGCACTCCGAAACGGCGGTGTCTTCGTCTGCAACATCGACAATCCATTCTCTCCGGAGAATTGGCACGGATTTGTGCTGCGGGATGAGCCTCGAGTCGATGAGTCCAATTTGCCTGGCCTAAGAATCCGCACGACGTACCGACGCGGGGATTGGGATCCTGTTCGTGGGGTCGCCTGGATCGAGGAGACGATGGAAGTGGAAGGAGACGAAGGGCGGCAGGTCTTCCAGGATCGAGAGCGGGTCCGGTTGTTCACCTATTGGGACGTGCTCGCGCAGCTGGACGCCGCCGGCTTCCGTTCCATCGCCTGCTATCCCGACTGGCGAAGAACGCCGGAGAAGCGGCCAGTGGCGGCACAGCTGGTCTTCGTCTCGCAGAGGTAGCCAACCGGAGGGGGGCGACTCTCCCGAAGGGGGAGATACGCGCTTCCATTCCGCCGGTTTTTGAAGCCGTTGCCGGGATTTGAACCCGGGACCTATGCCTTACCAAGGCATCGCTCTACCAGGCTGAGCCACAACGGCATGCCGGTAGCCAAGAATCCTCCCGGTATTAGCTTTCGCGCGGGAGGCCCGAGCGACGCTTAAGTAACGCGCCAGGCCTTTGCAGGCCCGTGAAGGAGGCGTTGACCAGCTTCGACATCCGCCTGCTCGTCGAGGAGCTCCAGGGCCTGCGCGGGGCCTATCTGGACAAAGTCTACCAAGACGACGCCTCGTTCATCTTCCGCTTCAACGTGCCGCGACGCGGCAAGAAGGAGCTGTTCGTTCAACCCGGCCGTTGGCTGTTCCTTGGCCAGGGGTTCAAGAAACCGGCCCAGCCGCCCCCCTTCGCCCAGGCATTGCGCAAAGCGCTAAGCAATGCAGTTATCCGGGAGGTATCCCAGCGGGGTTTCGACCGCATTCTCCTCCTCGAGTGGGAACGACGGACTCCCGGGACCCTCGTCTTCGAGATGTTCGGTCGAGGCAACCTTCTGCTGCTCAAGGACGGCGAGATCGAGGTGACACTCGGGGGCGGCAAGTGGAAGGCCCGCGAAGTGCGGAGGGGCATCCCTTACGCGTTCCCTCCCGAGGGCGTCAACCTCCTTGAGATCGAGCGACCCGACCTCTCGGCGTCCCTCGCGGGGCAAAGCGGCCCCCTCGTGAAGACCCTGGCCACGACACTCGGTCTGGGGAAACTGTACGCCGAAGAACTCTGCATCCGGGCCGAACTCAAGGGGCAGCAACCCGTAGGGGACCTCACGGAAACGGAGATCGACACGCTCTATGAGAAGCTGCAGACCCTCCTGAGCCAGATCGACTCTCCGTCCCCCGCGGTGGTCATGCGAGATGGCCCAATCGATGTCATCCCATTTCCACTGCAGGTCTACGAGGGGGATGAGCTGCGTCCCTTTGCGGCCATGAGCGAAGCCCTTCAGTTCTACGTCACCTCCCTCGCCCCCTCGGAGAAGGAGAAACCGGATCCTGCGGTTGCAAAAATGGAACGGCGGATTCGACGGCAGGAACAGACACTCACGGAGGCCCTCGAGGGCGCGGAGGTCGCAAGCCAAGGGGCGGCCTACCTGTATGCGCATTACCAGGACGTGGACCGCCAGCTTGGGCTTGCACGTGAGGGCCGCCTTCGAGAAGGCGTAGACCCGGAGCGGAAGACGCTGGTCATCCCCGCCGGCCAGACATCCCTGGAACTCCGCTACGACGAGAGCGTCGACGAGAACGCGCAGCGGTTCTATGAGCAGAAGCGGGCCCTCACCGAGAAGGGGGTTCGCATCGAAAGGGCCCTCGCGGCGAGCCAGGGCGAGCTTCGACGCGTCCGGAAGTCGGCGCGACGGCGGGAGAGAAGGAGGCCGCTCTATTCGGCCTCCAAACGATTCTGGTTCGATGCCTACCGATGGACCCTCTCCAGCGAGAAGATTCTGATCCTGGGAGGCAGGGACGCGCGATCCAACGAGAAACTCGTTCGGAAGCACCTGAGTCCGGGAGATCGGTATCTCCACGCCGATCTGACGGGGGCCCCAAGCGTGGTGGTGAAGGGGGGCGCCGAGGCCGACGATCAGACGCTGCGGGAGGCGAGTCGGTTCGCCCTGATCTACTCCAAGGCCTGGAAGCACGGCCTGGGTTCCGGCAGTGCCTTCTGGGTGACCCCGGACCAGGTGAGCAAGACCGCCGAAAGCGGGGAGTTCGTCAAGCAGGGATCCTTCGTGATTCGGGGGAAGCGGAACTATGTCCACAAACTGGCCCTGGTCCTCGGGGTCGGCGAGGTGGAGGTCGAGGGAAGCCGCAGGATCATGGGGGGCGATCCCGATGCCCTCCGCACCCTCTCACGTCGGTACCTGCTTGTGAAGCCCGCCGGGCCCGTTCGCCGGCAGGACCTGGCACGGTCCCTCTCCCACGCCTTTGAGGTCCCCGCAGTGGAGGCGGAACGCATCCTGCCGACGGGCGCGTTCGAGGTCACGGAAGTACACGGTCTGCGCGAGGACCTCTTCGCGGCGGGGTGAGGGAACCTCCAAGGTTTGGACTCGCCCTCAACTTCATATTCCCGCCCCCCGTAGAATTGACGATGGCCGGGAGACTCCGCACGGCGGGCCTGTTCCTCTTCCTGCTCGCGATCTTTGGCTTCATCGGCTGGCTCCTGGGCGGCTTTTTCGCCGGCGGTTTCTTCGCCGAGGGGTGGTATCTCTGGCCCGCCATCTTCCTGGGGCTTGCGGCCGTCATGAACCTCGTCGCCTACTTCGGGGGAGCCCGCATCATCCTGCGGTCCTATCGGGCGAAGGAGGTCTCGGAGAAGGAGGCCCCCAAGCTGTACCGATCCGTTCGCCGGGTCGTCCAGATGGCGGATCTCCCCATGCCGAAGGTCATGCTGATTTCCTCTCCCACCCCGAACGCTTTCGCCACGGGGCGCAACCCGAAGAATGCCGTTGTAGCCGTGACGGAAGGGCTCCTCCGGCTCCTGCCCGAGGAGGAGCTGGAAGGGGTCCTTGCCCACGAGATCGCCCACATCAAGGATCGAGACATCCTGGTGATGACGCTCGCGGCGACTCTCGCCGGAGCCATCGCCTTCATGGCCCGCTTCGCGTTCTACGGTGCCCTCTTTCGCCAGCGCAATCAGGGTGCCCTCATTCTGCTCATCGCCATCGCGATCACGGCGCCCATCGCTGCCGCACTGGTCCAACTCGCCATATCCCGTACCCGGGAGTTCCGAGCGGACGAGGTGGGTGGGCGGACGCTTCGCCAGCCGCTCCACCTGGCTCGGGCTCTGGAGAGGCTGGACGTGGCCAACCAGCGCCGGCCGATGCAACGAGGCAACCCCGCCAGCGCCTCCCTCTTCATCGTGAACCCCTTTCGTCGCCGTTCCACTCTGGTGCGCGTCTTCTCCACGCACCCGCCCGTCGAGGAGCGTGTTCGACGCTTGCGGGATCTCGCTCTCGAGTTCGGTCAGTACTCCTACCCGAGCCGGCAGAGGGGTTAAGCCCGCCGAGTGGTTGCCCTCCTCATGGGCGAGGTGGGCGCGGGATGGGACGATTTGGATCTGGAGATTCTTCGCTTGCTCAACCGTGACGCCCGGCAGAGCTACCGAGACCTGGCTCGGCAGCTGAAGGTCTCGACCAGCACAGTGTCCGCTCGAATCCACCGCCTGGAGAAGGAGGGCATCATCGCCGGCTACGCCCCCATTATTGATCAACGCAAGACCGGCTTCGACCTGCCCGTCGTCGTGGGTCTCCAGATCTCCAAGGGGAAACTCCTGGAGGTCCAGGAGAAGGTCGCAGAGGACCCCCGGGTCTACGGGGTCTACGACGTGACGGGCGACTGGGACTCCATCGTGATGGCCCGGTTCCGCAACACACGGGACCTGGATGCCTTCGTCAAGAAGGTCCTGGCCCTTCCGTACGTGGAACGCACCTACACACAGCTGGTCCTGAACACGGTGAAGGAGGAGAAGCGGGTCCTTCTCTAGTCTTCCATGTCCTTGGACGTGTCCTTGACCGGATTCTCGGCTACCTCAGCCGCGGCCCGCTCCGCCTCCGACTCGGCGGCCCTCAGGTCCTCGACCAGCTCTTCCCGTTTGGGGATGGGACCCAAGACGTCGTCCGCCTTCCCCATCAGATCCTCCAGGTCCTCGAAGGAAGAAATCTCCCGCTCAGGTATCTCCTTGGTGACGCCCAGGTAGTCGGCGATCCCCTCGACAATGCGGCTAATCTCGAACGGGAAGATAATCTTCGTGGCTTCCCCCTCGGCCACCTCCTTCAAGGTGTCCATCGAGAGGACGGCGATGGCCTTCGTGTCGAGCGTGGAGGCGCCCAGGGACAGGATGCGCAGCTTCTGGGACTCGCCCTGTGACTCCAGGATGATGGCCAAACGCTGCCCCTCGGCCTCTAGAATCTTGGCCTGCCTGAGCCCTTCGGCCTCCAGAATGCGTGCCTGCTTGTCCCCCTCGGCCACAAGGATGGCGGATTTCTTCTCTCCGTCCGCGCGTAGGATGGCTGCCCGGCGCTGTCGCTCCGAGGCCGTCTGCTCCTCCATGGCCGACTTGACCGTCCGAAGGGGGTCCACTTCCCGGATCTCCACCGCCTCGACTTTCACGCCCCAGGCGTCGGTGGCGGTGTCGAGGACGTCTCGTAGCCGGACGTTGATGGTTTCCCTGTTGTAGAAAATCTCATCCAGCTGCATGTCCCCCATGATGGATCGAAGGGTCGTCTGTGCGAGGGCCACGGTGGCAAGCCGGTAGTCCGTCACCTCAAAGTAGGCCTTCCTGGGGTCGATGACTTTGATGTAAATGATGGCATCCACGTTCGTGGGCGCGTTGTCCTTGGTGATGACCTCCTGCCTTGGGACGTCCAGAACTTGCGTTCGGAGATCCAGCTTGATGACCTGCGTAACCAGCGGGGCCACAAGGTTAAACCCGGGATTCAGGACCCGCTTGAACTTCCCCAAGACGATGGCGAGACCCTGCTCGTACGGCTGGACGATGCGCACGGCCGTGATGAAGAGGACGATGACCACGAACAGGACGAGCAGCGTCAGGGCGAGGATCACCTCGCCCGGAATCTGGGCGCCGACGTCTACCTGCAGGAGGCCGCCGAAGAGACCTCCGAACACGTTCCCACTTCCCCCCGTTACCATTCTTATTCCTCCTGTTTCTCCTCTATCTCGCTGGGCTCCCTTGCGGCCTTCGCCTCCCAAGGCGTCACGACGACGTGTACCCCGCGGCTGTCCACCACTTGGACCCGCACGCCCTCCTCGATGGGATCATCTGCGGTTGCACTCCACACGGTGTTGTCGATGTTAACCTTCCCGTTGATGGAGTCGGGATTCACGCGTCGCACGACCCGGCCGCGCCTCCCGATGAGAGAGTCACCCACCGTGGTGGTGGGCGGGGAGGGGGACGCCAGACGCTGGTAGAGGAGAATCGTGACGAAGGTGACCGGGGCCCCGACCACAATCACGGTAATGGGGGCGAGCGGGGAGGTGAAAAACCCCGGGACAAACAGTCCTAGGAGCCCGAGGACGATGAGGATGGTGGCGATGACCCCCACGAAGAACCCGGGCGAGGCGGCCTCCACCAGGAGGAGAACGAGGCCGACGACCAGGAAGGTCAGGGCGAGGATCTCCTCGAACGAAACCATCCCGTAGGAAACGAGAGTGGGCTATATCAGGCTGTTGGCTTTCTGCTTCAACTCAGGTCCATCACGACAACATCGCGGATCGCCCGCATCTCCTGGAAGGGGAGCAAGAGGCGACCCCGCGCGTCGGCACGAAAGGCTCGGACATCCACGTCGTCCGCGGCCGCCACGAGGACGTCCTGGACGTGGCCGTTCCGGGTATCCACCACGAAATTGTCGATCACGCCAAGAATCCGGCCGTCGTTGGTCATGACGGTCTTACCTGTCAGCTCGGTCACGAATCGTTTCATCCCATCACCCTCTGAGGAGGCCCGGATTTCCCTTCCCCTATATTAGCCTGCCGGAAGGGAGAGGGGAATCGGACTACTCGGCGTACGCATCCGCTCCGAGGACGTGCAGCGAGACGTAGGGCTTTTCGCCCACGACCCAGCTGTCGTGGCCTGGGGAAATGTGAAAGAGATCGCCCGGGCCCAGCTCGATCTCCGTGCCGTCGTCCATCACAACCCGCGCGCGTCCGGACATGACAAGGCCGACATGCTCGACGGGGCAGCTCCTGCTTCCCGTCCGCGACCCGACGTCCGCGGACCACTTCCATCCGGGTTCATAACTCGCACGACCCAGGGTCAGTCCTCCGAGGCGGATCAATTCGAACTTGCCGTTTTCGAAGCGGCGTTCTTCGTCGGGCACGTCAAACCTGCGGATCACGAATGGCATAGGGACTCCTCCTCGCCGCCCGGACACGGGAAAGCGCGACGGCAATTAACGATAGTACGCGGGAACCTCTTCCCGGCGTTGGACTGCACGGCGTTGGAGATCCTCGCCGAGTCGAGTGTAAAACTTGACGGTTTCGTCATCCACGGAGGGGAAGACGACCTTCCGAGCGGCCTCGAAGTCCCTGGCTTGAACCAGGACGGCGTCCCGGTTCTCTCGTAGGGCGTTCATGGCCGCCTCCCGGCACAGGGCCTCGATGTCCGCGCCGACGAAGCCGATCAAGTCCTTCGCGAGCTTGCCCAGGTTCACGTCCGTGTCCATCGGCATGTTGCGGGTGTGCACGCTCAGAATCTCGTCGCGCGCCTCTTCTTCCGGCACCGGGATCAGGATGATGCGATCGAAACGGCCCGGCCGGAGCAGGGCGGGGTCCACCATGTCGGGCCGGTTGGTCGCCCCGATGGTCACGACACCCTCCATCGTCTCCAGGCCGTCGAGGGACGTGAGGAGCTGGTTCACGAGGCGTTCGCTCACGCCCGAGTCGCCCATCACCGCACCGCGACGAGGCGTCAGGGCATCGATTTCGTCGAGGAAGACCACGCAGGGGGCGACCTGCTTCGCCTTCTTGAAAATCTGGCGGATGGCCTTCTCGCTCTCCCCCACCCACTTGGACATGACCTCGGGGCCCTTGATGGAGATAAAGTTGGCCTCGGACTCGGTGGCGACGGCCTTGGCCAGGAGGGTCTTCCCGGTCCCCGGCGCCCCATAGAGCAGAATGCCCCGGGGGGGTCGGATCCCCATCCGATGGAAGGAGTCGGGGTTCTTGATGGGCATCTCCACGGCTTCGATGAGCTGGCCCTTCACCTCGTGGAGACCGCCCACGTCGTCCCAGGCGACGCGGGGAATTTCCACGAGAACCTCCCGCAAGGCGCTGGGCTCGACCTCCTTCAAGGCCTCCTTGAAGTCCCCCCGAATGACGCGCATCTTCTCGAGAATCTCCGCGGGGATGGGCTTGTCGAGCTCGATCTCGGGGAGGTACCGGCGCAAGGCCTTCATCGCGGCCTCCCGGGCCAGCGCGGCCAAGTCGGCGCCGACGAACCCGTGGGTGATGCTGGCCATCTCCGTGAGGAGGACATCCCGGTCCTCCGGTTCACCCTCGGTGGGCATGCCACGGGTGTGAATCTGCAGGACCTCCATCCGTCCGTCTCGGTCGGGCACGCCAATCTCAATCTCGCGGTCAAACCGACCCGGCCGGCGGAGGGCGGGATCGATGGCGTCTTCTCGGTTGGTGGCGCCGATGACGATGACCTGGCCCCGCCCGCTGAGGCCGTCCATGAGGGTGAGGAGCTGGGCCACGACGCGACGCTCCACCTCCCCGGTGACCTCCTCCCGCTTGGGCGCGATGGAGTCCAGCTCATCGATAAACAGAACCGAAGGGGCGTTCTTCTGGGCCTCCTCGAACTTCTCTCGGAGGCGCTCCTCGCTCTGGCCGTAGTACTTGGACATGATCTCGGGGCCCTGGATGGAGGCAAAGTTGGCCCCGGCCTCGTTGGCCACCGCCTTCGCAATGAGGGTCTTGCCCGTACCGGGAGGCCCGTACAACAGCACGCCCTTGGGCGGGTCGATGCCGAGGCGGTTGAAGAGTTCGGGGTGCTTGAGGGGAAGCTCGATCATCTCCCGGACCCGAAGGAGCTCCTCGTGGAGGCCCCCGATGTCCTCGT
>JBHIBW010000068.1:0-8993 GCA_046759265.1 Thermoplasmata archaeon | reverse complement strand
ACGAGGATGGCTACGGCGTGCCGCACGGTACGGGGAGGGAGGAGCGTCTTCGCGGCGATGTCTCGGGCCGTCATAGGGCCCTCGTACTCGATGGCTTTGAGGACGAGCTTTGCGCTGGGCGGCATCTTCATCAGCTCCTCCGTCGAGCGCACGCGCCGGAGCGCCTCGAGGCGGCCCGTGGAACCGCCGTTCATCCGGATCAGGTGCCCGACGGGGCCCCCCTGGATCTCGACCCGTTCCTCGACGCGCTGCCGCTGCAGGCCGTCGATGACGACTTCGCAATCGGACCGGGCGCTGATGTCGGTGAATTCGAGGACCGCCTGATCGGGCACGACCAGGGGGCGGCGAGAGACATCCATCGAGTTCACCGACACCACGACGAACACGCGGGACTGCGGGAGGACCAGGGGCCCGCCCGCGGAGAGGGCGTAGGCGGAGGACCCGGTGGGGGTCGCGACCAGCACCCCGTCGCTGTAGTCGCGGTACACCTCCTCCCCGTCGATGGTGAGCTTGTATTCCATGAGCACGGCGGTCTTGGCGGGAAAGATGGCGACTTCGTTCAGGGCCGCTCGCAGGGGCGTCCCGTCGACGGTGACGGAGAGTCGCTGGCAGGCCTCGAGGCCGTACTCCCCCTTCCCCACCCTCCGGAGCCCGGCCTCCAGCGCGTCGAGGGAGATGTCGGTCAGGAAGGCCGACCCCGTCGCGTCATTGACGCCCAGGATGGGCACCTCGGCGTCGCCGTACTCCTGAAAGGCCGTGAGGACATCCCGGTCGCTCCCGAGGGCCAAGATGAAGTCTGCGTCCCCGAGCTCGATCCGATCGTCCGGCAGGGAGGCCGTCTGAAAGCCCAGGTCCTTCAGCACCTGACGAACCTGGCGCTCGATCTCCCGGGAGCCTTTCCCCACGGAGGAGCCGCCGGGGAAGGGTGCGAGAAGGACCTTCACGTCGCCATTTACGGGACCCGGGCTAATAACGTCTCCGGGATGGCCTGGCCACCCGCAAAAGAACCATTCTCAGACGTGATAGCGCCCCGGAAGTCTTTAAATAACGTGCTGAGGGAGAGGCGCCCATGATGGAAGAGGAGCGCCCCTGGGAAGAGGCCCCCTCGCCGGAGGCCCCCGCGGCTCCACCGGCCCCGGCTCAGCCCCAGGCCGTACACGAGGACGTCGACCGCGAGACGAGCGTCCAGGAAGCCAAGGAGGCCCAGAAGAAGGCCACCTACCAGGAGAAGGCGAGCAAGCTCAGGGCCAAAGCCGCCAAGCTCAACGCGAAGGCGCAGACCATGCGCGCCAACGCCGAGAAGCTAGAGGACAAGGCCCGCCGCCTTGAACTGAAGGCGCAGGAATACGACGCCCGCGCCTAGCAAAAGGTAAAACCACGCTCGGGTTTGCGACGCCGTTGGTCGCGGCCTCCGCCCCGGGCAAACTCATTCTCTACGGCGAACACGCCGTCGTGTTCGGCGAACCCGCCCTCTCCGTCGCCATCTCGAGACGAACGCGTGTAGAGGCCCGGCCGGGGGACCGAACGGAGGTCAATGGGCACCCCCTGGAGGAGGGACGGTACCCCTACGTGGCCGAGACACTCCGCGCCACGAAGCACGACGAACCCCTCCTGGTAACCACGGAGTCCGACATCCCGATGGCCTCGGGCATGGGGTCCTCGGCCGCGGTGACCGTCGGCCTGCTCGCCTGCCTCCAGGGCGGGGAGCGGATCCACGAGGAGGATCTCGCCCGCATGGGGTTTGAGGTGGAACACACCGTCCAAGGTCGGGCGAGTCCCATCGACACGACGACGGCTACCCACGGGGGCGGCATCCTTCTGCTTCGCGAGCGCGAGGAAGAATTCCTGTGGAGCATCGAGAAAGGAGAGACCCGCTGGAACTTGCACAGCGCCCCCATCCCGGAGATGACGCTGGTGGTTGGAAGCACGGGCATCGAGGCGGCCACCGGCCCTCTCGTGGCCCAGGTCAAGAAACGCGTTGAGACCCAGCCAGCAGCTCGAGAGGCGGTGGAACGCATCGGCGCAATCGCGTTGGAAGGCGTCGAGGCCCTACGACGGGGCGACCTGGAGCGCGGGGGCGAGCTCATGCTGGAGAACCATCGCCTCCTGAATGCCCTGGGGGTGGGCCATGTCGCGTTGGACAAGCTGGTGGCCGCCAGCATGCCGTTCTCCTTCGGAGCAAAGCTGACGGGCGCGGGTGGCGGGGGGAGCATGATCGCCCTGACCAACGACCCCTTCGGAGCAACCCAGGCCCTCAAGAGCGCGGGGGGGACCGCCTTCGCGGTCGCGACGGCCCCCACGGGAGTCCAGCTTGAGCGCGGAAGCTGAGTCGGCTACCGGCCTGGGCGAAGGGGGAGACCTCCTCGTCCGGAACATCGGGCGCCTGGTGACCCTGGGAGGCTATCGCCGGCCGAGGCGAGGGAGAGAGCTCCTCGACCTGGGCGTCCAGGACGGCGCGGCGGTCCTCATCGAAGGAGGGAGGGTCACCGCAGCGGGTCCCGAGACGCAGGTCGTGCCCGAAGCGCGCGGTGTCGAAGTCCTGGACGCCGGGGGCCGTCTGGTCATCCCGGGTCTGGTGGATGCGCACACCCACGCGGCCTTTGTTGGGTCCCGTGCGGGGGAGCTCGCGGACCGGCTGAAGGGGAAGTCCTATCGGGACATCGTCCGGGCGGGCGGGGGGATTCTCCGGACCGTTCGGGCGGTGCGGGACGCCTCGGAGGAGGAGATCGTCAAGGAGACGCTCCCTCGCCTCCGACGGATGATCGAGCACGGGACCACCACGGCCGAAGTCAAGTCGGGATATGGCCTGGAGGCGAAGTCGGAGGTCAAGATGCTCGCAGCGATCGCGCGTATGGAGGGCGAGGTCCCCACCACCCTCGTCCCCACGTTCCTGGGGGCCCACGCGATTCCCCCGGAGTTCACTTCCGACTCCGAGGGGTTCGTCAATGAGGTTGTAAACCAGCTTATCCCCGCCGCGGTCGACCAGGGCGTCGCCCGATACTGCGACGTCTTTGTGGAGGACGGGTTCTTCCGCCCGGAGGAGGGGCGCCGCATCCTCCTGGCGGGGCAGGAGGCGGGTCTGCCGTCGAAGGTGCACGCCGACGAGCTGACGAACTCAGGAGGCGCCGAACTGGCAGCGGAGCTGCAGGCCGTCTCGGCCGACCACCTCCTGTTCGCCGGGAAGAGGGGTCGGAAGGCGTTGGCCGAAAGCGGGACGCTGGCTGTCCTCCTTCCGGGGACGTCATTCAGCTTGTTCGACCTGCCCTACGCGGACGCACGCCAGATGGTTGAGGCCGGGGTGGCCGTGGCCCTCGGCACCGACCTTTCGCCGAACGCCTGGATCGAGTCCATGCTCTTCGTCATCTCTCTGGCCTGCTATCGCCTGCGACTGCGCCCCGAGGAGGCCCTTGCCGCCGCTACATGGAACGCGGCGTGGGCCGTCGGCCTCGCGGCAGAGGTGGGCTCCCTGGAGGCGGGCAAGCGGGGAGATCTCGTGATTCTGGAGGCCATGGATGTCCCGGAGATCCCTTACGCGATCGCCCGAAACCTCACGCAGGCCGTCATCAAGGACGGTGCCATCGTCGCGCGTAAGGGCCGTCTCACTCCGGCGGGGGGGCCAGGCTAGCGCCTTCCAGCCGGGAGTGGGCCCGAACGTGCATCTCGTCCCCGAGGACGCTGTCGATGATCTCCACGTCCTCATCCACCCGGCATGCGGTTGCGAGAATGCTCCCTCGCACGCGGCTTCGCCAGCCGATGTGGCTCCCCTCCATTACGATGGAATCCCGCATGTCTACGTCCCGATCTAGGAAGACCCCGTCGTAAACGCACGAACGGACGACGCGGGCGCCCTTCGAGAGGATGGCCCCAGGACCGACGTAGCTGGGGCCTTGGATTTCGACCCCTTCCTTGATCTGGGCCGCTGGGGAGATGAGAACCCGGCCCTCACTCTTCACGCCCTCGGGGACGGCCTCCATCCCGGTCTGGCGGATGACCTCCAGGCTCGCCCGCAGGAGGTCCTCGGGTCGACCGATGTCCATCCAGAGGCCCTCAAGCTCCAGGCCGTAGAGCGCTTCTCCCTTCTCCAGCAGGAGGGGGAAGAGGTCCTTGGAGAAGTCGAAGGCCTTCCTCTTGGGCACAAACCCGAGGACCTCCGGCTCGAGCACGTAGATGCCCGCGTTGATCAGGTCCGAAAAGGCCTCCTCAGGGGCGGGCTTCTCCTGGAATCGGACGAGACGGCCTTCGGCGTCCACCTCGACGACCCCGAATTGGCGCGTGTCCTCGGCCCGCGTGAGGGCCATGGTGGCAAGCGCGCCTCGCTCGGTGTGCCCCTCGAAGAGCTTTCTCAGGTTCACATCCGCCAAGACGTCGCCGCTGGCGACGACGAAGGTCCCGTCGACGAAGTCTTCGAGCGTTTTCACCGCGCCGGCGGTCCCTGCGGGGGCGGCTTCGAACGAGTAGAGGATGGAGGCATCGTAGTCGAGGCCGTCCCCGATCCGCTTGATGACCCGATCCGACATGTAGCTCGTGGCGACGATGATTTCGCGGAAGCCCGCCGAGGCCAACGAGCGAAGCACGTAGTCGATGCAGGGCTCCCCCGCCACGGGCAACAGGGGCTTCGGCATGGTCTCGGTCAGGGGTCGGAGTCGTGTCCCGTACCCCCCTGCCAGGACGACGGCCTTCATGCCTAGAGCTCCAGCTTGCCGCCCTTCTTGAGGGTGGCCAGGGCCTCATCTACCGCTTCGTCCAGCTTCGTCTCGTCCTCCAGCGCCTCGCGCACGACGGCCTTCTGCTCCTTGAGCAGGGCCTTGCCCTCGGTGTGTTCCCGCCGGCGCGATCGCTTGATCGTGATGACCTCCTTCCGCATCTCCGTGGCACGCTGGTGGTAGTGGTCAGCCCGATCCTTCACCTTCACAAAGAGCTCATGGATCCGGTTGGCCTCCGCGGCCAGAATGGCCCCCTCAGCGAGCTTCTCATCCAGCTCCTTTCGCAACGCCTGGGCCCGGCTGGACCTGCCGACGACCTCCTGATGCTCCTCCTCGGCCCGCTGGAAGTGGTCGTCGATGGCGGTGTCGAGCTCTCCAACCTCCTTGAGGACGGACTCGTGCTCCTGCTGCAGGGCCTCCAGCTCCGTCAGCTCCTCGCGGGCCTGCCGGAGGTCCTCCAGGAGCCGGGCCTCCTCGGCGAGGCTGAGGGATTGGGTTTCCTGTTGCGTCTCCAGCCGGGCCACCCGATTCCGACGGTTCCCAACCTCAGCCTGGACGCCCCCCTTCAGGCGACCGCGCAGCTTCCGCTTGACCGCAATGAGCTCCTTGGCCCTTCGCTGAAGGTCGTTCCGTCGAGCCTTGCGTTCCCGGACCTCCGCGAGGAGGCGGGATCGGCGGTCCCGAAGTGCGTTGGCCTGCTGTCGTACGCCCCCCCTCTTCTTGTTGAGGAGATCCCGTTCCTCGCGCACGACCCGGGCATCGGCGTTGAACCGGTCCCGCTTCTCGATCAGGTTCTGATAGCGCCGCTCGGCCTGCTGCAGCTCGGTGAGCTCCTTCTTCCGGGCCATTGAGGGACCACACTCACAGTGGGACGGCTTTAATCTTTCGAAGGGAAGATCCGTTGGGTTAGCGCGGCCATCTCCTCGGGCCCGATCCCGTCGGCCCGCTTCCGGCCCAGGGGGTCGCCCTGGAGGGCCTCCTCGATGGCGGCTTCCGTCCGGCCTAGGGCAGACGCGGAGAGGCGGAGCGCGTTTCGGGCCATCTTGCGTCGGTGGAGGAAGAGGGCGTCAACGACGCGGAAGTAGGCCTCCCGGTCGACGGAAAAGGGAGGGTCCCTGGTGTCAACCTGCACCACGGCCGCCTCGACCTCGGGGGCGGGCCAAAAAGCATCGCGAGGGAGGGTCCTCCGGACCCGGGCCCGCGCCCGATAGTGGACCTTGACGGCCAACCGCGAGTAGGCCTTTGTCCGGGGCTTCGCCACCAACCGCTCCGCAAACTCCTTCTGCACGGTGAGAACGCCGCGATCGAAGGGGACATCGAGGAGGCGACCCAGGAAGGGGGAGGAGATTTCGAAGGGGAGGTTGCTCACCACCTTGTCGAACCGAGGCAAGTCGAGCTGAAGCACATCTCCGACCACGAGGTCGAGGGAAGGGAACCGCTCCCGGAGGTACTCGGCGAGCCGGGGGTCCTTCTCGACGGCGACGAGGTTTCGGGTCCGTTGGAGAAGGGGCTTCGTGAGAATGCCCAGGCCCGGCCCCACTTCCAAGACGACTTCTTCAGCCTGGATCTCCCCCAAGGCGACGATCGCGTCGGCCACGACCTCGGACAGGAGAAAGTGCTGGCCCCAGCGCTTGGAGGGGCGGGTTCCCAGTCCGCGCAGGATCTCGCGAATCTCCCTTGCCTTCATGGCTACACCCGGAGCTGCGGATCTCGCGGTGTCAAGCGATGACGACACTCTGGACGTCGTGGTGCCGGCTGATCAGCTCCCGCGCGAGGCGGAGGTTGCTCCCCTCCTTCCCGATGGCGCGGCCCTTGCGAACCGGATCCACCTCGACCGACGCGTGGGTGGACTCGCCGCGATCCTCGAAGGTCACCTCACGCACGCCGTAGTTGCGGAAGATGTTCTTGATGAATCGGGTGGGGTCCTCGCTGTGTTCCACCACCTGAACCTCCTTGTGAAGGACCCGCCGGAGCTTGTTGACGTTCTGGCCCCCCTTCCCCACGGCCGGCCCGATTTCGCCCTCTTTGACGACGAAGAGGACCTTGTTTTCGGACTCCAGGCAGTCGATGGCGGGAATCTGGGTGAGATCCTGGAACAGGGTCATCTGCTGGAGGGTTTCCCCCGTAAAGGTGATGGTCGCCATCCCTTCACCTACCCTTTCAAGATCTTGGACTTCCCGGGGTCCAGGATGGCCAACGCGGAGACCGCGAAGGGCTTCCCGCAGGCCGCCCCCAGTTCCACGTTGCTCCCCTGGAACTCCTCGACGCGCACGTCCTCGGGCGCCTCTAAAAACTCATCGGGGCAGTTGCTGGCCCTGATAACAAGGCGCGCTTGATCCGACTGGAGGGCCCGGTGTACCTGATGGAGGCCCAAGACCACCTGGCCCGTATCGATGGCTTTACGGAGGGAGCCGGCGAAATCCGCCATGGCCTACCCTTCCTTCGCCGTCGTCCGGTAGACTAAGTTCACGGCCCCGGTACCCAGGGTGACCGGCTGCCCGACGATGACGTTCTCCGCCACCCCATCGAGGTAGTCGACCTCCCCCGTCACGGCGGCCTTGAGGAGATGGTGTGAGGTGATCTCGAACGCCGCCCGGGCCAGGACGCTGGACTTCCGACCGGAGATGCCGTGGCGTCCGATGGCCTTCACGTCCCCGTCGTTCGTCATCATGTCCGAGACAAGCATGATGTGGCGGATGTCGACGGTGAGTCCCTGCTCGGCGAGGGTGCTGGCCGCCTCGCGCACGATGGCGTTGCGCGCCGCCTCGACCCCGAGCACTTCGAAGATCTCGGTGATGTTGTTGGAGTTGGTTCGGGTCTGGTCGACGTACGGGAGCTCCAAGGCCGCGGCCAGGTTGGAGCCTTCCGTGTAGATGACGTACTCGTCCCCACGCCGACGGATGATCGCGCGCCGGACGCCGTCGATGCCCTTGATCTTGGAGGTCTTCACGGTCTCCAGGTGCTTCTGGAGGCGCTTGTAGGAGACCTGGTCTGAGTCCATGACGTAGGCCTCCACCTTGCGCTCCTTCTCCCCCTCGGTCCGCTTGACCTTCTCACGGCGCATCTTGGAGAGGGTCTGGTCCAGGTCCTTCCAGGTGACCCCTCGGCTCCGCATCTTCGCCTCGTTGGGATAGACCACCACCCGGTTGTTGAGGATGTCCGTCTCCGTGTCGGCGATGTCCTCCAGGTGGGTCATCTCAATCTCGGCGGCGTGCTTGCGCATGCGGTCGAGGTCCTCCGCCCCGTCGCTCACGAAGACCTCCATGACGGGGGTGGAGGGCACCCGACGGGCGTCTACGATCTCGATGAGGCGAGGAAGGCCCAGGGTGACGTTCATCTCCGCGACCCCCGCGTAGTGGAACGTCCTCATCGTCATCTGGGTCCCGGGTTCGCCGATGGATTGGGCTGAGACGATCCCCACCGACTCGTTCGGATCGACCAGGTGGGTGCCGTAATGGTCCCAGAGGTAGTCGACCACCTTCTCCAACTCGGGCTTCTTCAGCTTGAGCTTCTGCGCTCGGGCCGCCAGATTCCCCACGAGGGAAGGGGGAAGCTCCCGATCCTTCGTCTTGAGGATACGCACGATGCGCTTCTCCCACGCCGACGGTTCCGGCACCTTCGAGGGGATCGTAGGGCGGGGTCTGGGCTTCTTCTTCGCGGCCTTCTTCGTGGGCTTCTTGGCCGGCTTCTTCTTCGTCGTCTTCTTCGCCGGCACCTTGGCTGCGGGTTTCCTGGGCGCTTTCTTGGCCGGCTTCTTCTTCGTCGTCTTCTTCTTTGCAGGAGCAGCCTTCTTCTTGGGCGCAGCCTTCTTCTTCGGGGGCGCTTCGACTCTGATCCCCAAGCGCTTCAACGCCCGGATGGCATCCTCCTGGGGCACCACTTTCTCGAGGTCCTTGAGCTTCGCCTTTTTCAGGGACGCCATGGTGTAGCCGGCGTCTACGAGAAGGGCCGCGGTCTTGGCCCCCACCTTCCGGCGTCGCAACGCGTCGATGGTGTCTTTCCTCGCCATCTAGTCGTCCCCGTCGTCGGTGAGCGCGGCGGCATCGTCTTCGAGCTCAACCACCAGGTCCTTCTCCCGGGCTCCGTAGCCGGCGATCTCGCGACCACCGCCCCCGGATCCGGCGAGGGCCTCTGGACCGAGAACCTCCACGAGGATGTCATCCAGGTCGACGGCCTCCCCGCCGATGCTCCGCATGGGGTCGATCCCGTCCTCGCCGAAACGGAACTGGATGATTGTCTGGGCGGTGTTGCGGACCGTGCGGTCCTCCATGACCTTGAGGTCCTCCAAGG
>JBHIBW010000067.1:0-9082 GCA_046759265.1 Thermoplasmata archaeon | reverse complement strand
TTCATTATCCGTCTTGATTGGACCTTATCATCTTTCGGAATCTCGTCGGCAGATTCTTAACCCGAGATTCGCCTAGAAACGGCCACCCCCGGGGTGACCCTGGTTGGCGGATGGCGACTCCAAAAAGTGCGGTCTCTGCGGCACGGAGCTAGAGGCTGGCTCCGATGTCTGTCCCAATTGTGGGGCGGACCTTTCCCTCCTCGATTTGGACGACGGAGAGGGGCTCGATACCATCAAGGAGTCGGCCTCCCTCGACGACCTTTTGGCAACAGTCCTAGACGAACCGGAACTCGCCTCACCGAAAAAGGAGGAGGGCAAGGAGGAGGGCAAGTCCATCGACGACCTGGACTTGGACTTGGAGATCCCGGACGATCCCGTGGAGAAGCCCAAGCTCGACCTGGAGGTCCTCGAAGAGGACTCCAGCCCTCCCGCGGACCCCAAACCCCACATCGAACCGGAGGTGTCCACGGGGAGCACAGACACACTCGTGGAGGTTGCATCCGAGGAGGTCGAGCCGGTTCCCGAGGTCAGTTCCGCCCCGAAACCCTCCGTCGAGGTTCTGCCTGAGGACGAAGGACTGACCTACGAGTGTCCGGAGTGCGGCGCGAAGGTGGCCGAGAACGCCCCGATGTGTTTCTCTTGCGGGGCCCTCTTCACCGAGGAGAGTCTGGTGTGTCCCGAATGCGGGGCAGAGGTGGCAGCCGGGTCTGCGCAATGCCCTCAGTGCGGGGTGCACTTCATCGAAGAGGGCGAAGCGGCGTCCCCGGGAGGCACCGCCGAGGTCCCGGATTTGGCAAGTCCGGCAATCCCGGAACCGAGTGTCGGCCTCCCTCCGCCGGCGTCGGGGCAGCTCGTGCGAACCATCCTGGACCGGTACGAGACTTTGGAGCGGCAACCCTTCTCCCCCAGCAGCGATCCCATGGAACTGCAGCGATCGCTTCAGGAGTTCGTGATCTACCTCCGCGGCCTCATTATCCTCGCCAAGGCCGTTCGCGTGCCGACCGAGAGCGTTCAGCTCAAGATCGCGGACGCGACGAAGCGGGCCCGGGCGCGGGACCTGGACGGCGCGGTCCGCATGTCTCATAGCGCGAAGCTTGCCCTGGAACAGTCCCTCTCCCTTCAGATCGCCAAGCGGCTCGAAATGATTCAGACGGAGCTGGATAGCCTTCGGGCGCAAGGCACAACGTATCCCGTGGCCGAGAGCCTCGTCCAGCGCGCCATTGGGGATCTGGAGGCGGGCCGGGTCCAGAGTGCGTACGAGCGACTCGAGCGCACGAAGGAGGACATGGCGGCGAGTTCCGGGAGTCAGACCGACGCACGCTATGCCCTCCAGACCGCGCGCGAAATGGTGGACGAGGTCGCACCCCTTGGCCTCGCGGACGACCGGCTCCAGAGCTCGCTCGCCCGGGGCGAAAGTGCGCTTCGGGAGGGGAACTGGGAGGCGGCGGCTCAGATGGCGACATCGGTCCAAGAGCGAGCGAAGGAGACGCTGCAAGACGGACTCGCGGGGGAGATGAAGCGAATCCGGGAGAAGGTGATGCAGCTGAAGATCCAAGGAAGGGATGTCAGCCGTCCCATCGCCCTGCTCAAGCAAGCGGGGGCGAGTATCAAGAAGAAGAGTTACGAGGACGCGATGCGATATCTCGACCTGGTCAAGCAAGACATTAGCACGTAGCGTCGGTCGCTAATCGAGGTGCGCGACTTCCGCTTCTCCCTCCAGCGTTCGAAGGTGCCGCTCGTCCCAGGTTGCGGGATTCAACGCCAGCACAAGGATGAACTCGCTCTCGGCGATTTCGTCTACGAGCCGCCGGAGGAACTTCAGTACGGCCTCGAAGCTGTTGCTGCTCTTCAGGAACTCAAGGCCCTCGAGCATCAGGATTCCTTGGCCGCCGGACACCATGAAACTTTCCATCCGGTGCAGGATCCGTTCCAGGACCGGCTCTACGGTGCGCTCCTCCGAGTCCTGCTTGTCCGTGAGCCAGTAGACCTCCGCCCCCTCGACGCCGAACTGGTCTCGAATCCGTCCCGGATTTGTCCGACAGATCAGAAGGCCCCGGATCCGGGCGACCCGCTGGGCGAAGGCCTTGTAGGCCGTTTCCGCCTTCCTTTCCTCGAAGATATAGCACCGTCCGGGCATCAGGTCGGGGAGTCGTGCCGGTTTATCGTCGGGAGTCTCGGCGGGGTCCGTCTCTGGCGCGTGGTCCCCTAAGGCCTCCTTCGCCGTGGCCACCTTGAGGGGCTTCTTCATCGCGTCGGCGTAGGCGAGAACCCGGTTCACCCCTCCCTCCAACTCCCGCATCCCGACCGTGAAGCGATCCGCAAGGAAGTCCGGAAGGTCGGCGGAGAAGCCCACCTCTTTGCGGGCGAGCTGGAAGACGACGAACGCCCGACGGATCTCGGGGTCCGGGGACCGGAGATCGACGACCAGCCCCGATTCGAACCGTGAGCGGAGACGGGCGTCTACGCCTTGCATGCCCGATGGATACCGATCGGACACCATGACCAGCGGCTTGCCTTGGCCGCGGAATTCTTCGAACAGCTCGAACAACTCTTCCTGAACGCGCTTCCGGTCCTCGATGTCCTGCAGATCATCCAGCAGGAGAATGTCGAGACCCCGGAGTTGCTCGCGGAACTCGGCGATCGTTTCGTCCCGATCGGCAGACTGGATCTCCGACCAGAATCGAGAGGCCGTCATGTACCGGACCTGCGCCTGCGAATCTCGTTCGAGGAACTCGTTCCCGGTTGCGTGGAGGAGGTGGGTCTTCCCTAGACCAGGCGTGCCCACGAGGAAGAGGGGGTTGTAAGGGTCGACCGCTCCCTCGGCGATGGCCTTGCACGCGGCGTGTGCAAATCGGTTGGAATCTCCGACAATGAAGTTCTCGAAGGTAAAACGGGGCAGGATGCCAGAGTCGGGAGCCGACTCCTCCTTGGCCCGCTTGACCTTCCCACGGACCTTCTTTTGGCCCTTGGGGGTACGTGACCTCGACTTCCTCGCCGGTTTTTCCCTTTCCGGTTCGGGAAGTGCTGGTTCCGGATCGACGGGGGGCTCGACTTCGAGTTCCTCGAGCGGCCCTTGCTCGATCCCAGGTTCCCCCACGTCCTCGGGTTCGACCTCCTCGGGGATCACAGGGAGGGGTTCTTCCGTCGCCTTGGATTCGGACGCGGACCCCCTCTCCTCTGGCGGAGGCCGAGGGACCTTCTTTCCGGACTTTCCGCCCTTCTTCCCTTTCTTCCCTTTCGATGGTGGCTTGGGCTTAGACTTGGAGCGGGGTTTCCCTCTCTTGGGTTTCCCCTTGGGACCGGTGTCGTCCTCGCCCTTGAGGTAGTCAGCCAGGTCGCGGATCGTCTCACGGGCGGGAGGCGCTTCTTCCGACTCCGCCTCCTGCGTCGTGCGAAGATCTTCGAGCTTCTTACGCAGGTTTCCGAAACCGCGGAAAATCCGACCCGACTTCGTTCGGAAGGAGTCGAGGAGCGCATCCATGTCCAAGTCAGCGTGGACCTCAATCAAGGACCCGGGGTCCTGCGCGACCTCCCGGATTCGGGGTTGGGCCCCCTTCCCTCGAAACATGCCCTCAGGGGCCGCGTAGAGGGACAGGACCTCCCGGCCGTCCTTCATGATGACGTAGCCCTCCCCCGGCTCGTCCGATCGGATGACCTTGAGGTATCCCGTGAATCCCTTCTTCTTCAGGATCGGGACCATCCGGTTGAGGGCGTCTGGCCGGCCCTTGAAGGACTTGGAGACCCGCCCCTTCGGAAGCTTGAGGTTCTTAATCACCGGAGGCCCTGTGGTCGAGCTTTTTCGAAGCTCATATATAGATTAATGTGCCAGTTGCAGCACTGATAACCGCCTGGGCTGCGTGGTCCCCTTCCGGGGGGGGCCGGCGAACGAGACCGAATCTATTAAGATACGAGCGCCCTCTTTTTTCCTAGCGGAACAGACCGGGGGATGGACCTGAAGTTCTACACGCTAGACGACTTCGATCCCGCGGGAAGGACCGTCCTCCTGCGCCTGGACATCAACTCCCCTATCGACCCGACCTCCGGGCGTATCCTCAACGACAACCGGATCCGTCAACACCTCGTCACCCTCCGGGAGCTCCGCGACGCCCGCGTGGTCATCATGGCCCATCAGGGTCGGCCCGGAAAGGACGACTTCACGACCATGGAGACGCACGCCGACCGGCTGTCGTACTACCTCGGCCGAGAGGTGCGCTACGTTGACAGCCTCTTTGGACGCCAGGCCTTGGAGGCCATCACGGCTCTCCAGCCGGGGGAGTTCCTCCTTCTGGAGAACACCCGGTTCTACTCCGAGGAGGTCGTGCTCCAGGGGGTCGAGCCCGACAAGATGGCATCCTCTCGCCTGGTAACGACCCTCGGACCCCACGCCGAGCTCTTCATCAACGACGCCTTTGCCGCGGCCCATCGAGCGCAACCGAGTCTCGTCGGATTCTGCGAGCGCATTCCAGCCCTCGCCGGGCGGGTGATGGAACGCGAAGTCCGGGCCCTCGATCACGCCCTGCACGGAGAGGCCCGACCCAAGGTCGCCGTCTTCGGCGGCCAGAAGGCAGACGACTCCTTGGAGGTGGCCCGCCGGTTCCTGGCCGAAGGGATCGTGGATCGGGTCCTCACCACGGGGGCCGTCGCCAACCTCCTCCTCTGGGCGAGCGGGACGCGCCCCGGGAAGCCGAGCGAGGAGTTCCTGCGTCGGGAGATCCCGGGGGTTGAGGCCGTCGTCGAAGAGGGGGCGCGCCTCCTGTCCAAGTTCGGGGATCGGATCGGGCTGCCCGAGGACCTCATCCTGAACGTGAAGGGGCAGCGAAAGGCCGTCACCGCGGCCGACCTGCCTTCGGAATATCCCATCTATGACGTGGGGCTCAATACGATCGTGCGGTATCTGGACGAGATCGCGGACGCGGCGGTCATCCTGATGAATGGGCCGGCCGGCGTCTTCGAGATCGAGGAATTCTCGGTGGGCACCCGGGAGTTGTTCCTCGGCGTGGCCCGTGCCAAGGGCTTCAAGGTGGTCGGGGGGGGCCACACCGTGACCGCGGTGGAACAGCTCGGCATCGCCCATGAGCTCGACCACGTAAGCACGGGGGGAGGATCCTTGATCCAGTACCTGGCGGGACGCCCGCTCCCCGTCATCGAAGCCCTGGAACGCTCTCGGACCAAGTTCCGGGCCCCGAACCCGACCCGTTAGGAATCATCCCCGATACCCGAGGCGTGAGGGTTTTATCCTGGCCCTCCCAGGGCCGAAGGATGTCGTCCGGATACGTCCCCACCTACGTGCGAGGCCTCGACGACCTCCTGGGGGGCGGCATCCCCGAGGGGAGCGTCGTCCTGTTCACCGGGACCCCCGGCGCCCGGAAGACCTCCCTCGTCTACCACATCCTCCACCACAACGCGCGGGACGGGCGCAGGGGCCTCTTTATCGCCCTCGAGCAGGGGGAGCGGGACCTCCAGGCCGGGATGCAGACTCTCGGCCTGGACGACATGAACGAGAAGGACCTCTACATCATGGACACCGTGGCCCTCCGAGCCGAGCTGGAGGAGCATGAGACCCAGAAGGACTGGCCCGCCATCATGCGTTACGTGATCCGGGAGTCCGTCCAGGCCGACCGAAGGGAGATTATCGCCATCGACTCCCTGGACGTCCTCTACGCGCTAGGGAGCCTCGCCAATCCACGGCGGGAGCTCTTCCACTTCTTCAACTTCCTCCGAGACCTGGAGCAGACCGCGCTCGTCATCTCCGAAATCCCCGTTGGAAGCAACCGACTCAGCCGGTACGGGGAGGACTTCCTCGCCGACGGGGTCTTCCTTCTCCGCCACTTCGACGTGGGAGAGACCGGGGTCCAGCTGCGCTTGCGCTGCGTGAAGATGCGGCGCACGAGGCACGAGGAGGGGTACTACGCCCTCGACCGGGACCCCAACGGGTTCTACGTGACGAACGTGATCTCCCGACAGGGGGAACATCTCCTCCGTCGGTAGGGTCCGTGGCGCGGCGAGCCGCCACCGCCTCGCTTCAAAACGCCTGCACGACGAAGACCATGATGCCGATGATGATCAATCCCAGGAAGAGGGCCGCAATCTGGACGCGATTGAAGCGCCGCTGGAGGCCCATGACCTCCTCCCGGTGATCGCAGGCCTCCTCCTCCAGGTGGGTCAGTATCTTTCGGGCGCTTCCGATGCCCCAAACCAGGCCGTAGGCAAACGTGACCAGCGCCAAGACCAAGGCCGTCAGAAGGAGCAGGCCCCAGGTCGATCCAAGGAGAATCGCGGGGTCAAAGACGCCCATGTAGAGGTAGAGGATGGCCCCAAAGAGGATGGTCATCACCGCGGTGAAGGGGATGTAACGAACAGCAATCGGGATGAGCTGCTTCATCACGCCCTGACTCGCGGGCGGGTCAGCACGAGGAAGCGCGATGCGGAGGACGCCGACCCCGTACGCGAGAGCCCCGATCCAGGCGATGCCGAATGCGATGTGCAGGTACCGCAAAGTCAGAGCGACAAGATCGACCATGGCGGCGGGATAGCTCTCCGGTAATTAGGCCTTCCCACGTCAACGGGAGCTGCAACGACACATGTGATTGTTCCCATCGATAACTCAACACTCGGGGATAGCCGGTCACAGGAGGTCGAAAAAGGTCGTCAACCGGAAGGTCCACGAGTGTCCGGGTCTCACGCATAAGTCGAGACGAAACGAACCTGCCCCCACGAGCACCGTATCGTTTGCAGTGGCCCCGGTTGACCAAATCCACACGAAGGATTCTCCCGGCCTGAGAGTGACGTTAACCTCATTGCTGGGCCGGGACTCAATTAGAGCCCAATCCTCTCCGACCCTTCGGTAAACTATCAAGGGATGGTTGGGCCCGAAATCCAGGCTGCGATTATTTAGTTCGTTCTTGACGGACAAAGCCACGTCGTTGCCGGGCGAGTAGCGAGGGCTATCTGTCCCGTACGCCAGGCTCCCCCCGTTGCAGCTCAGAGAGTGACTGAATACGAAGGTCGCATCACTCCAGACCCCCCTGATTCGGGCGACGTCGACTGGATGAGTGATCATTGGGCCGACGAAGCCGCAACCAGGGTATGTCAGATTCACGTACACCTCAATGCCCTCCCCGTCGAAGAGGACTTCGTAGATCCAGAGACCATAACCCGTCGAGGGTCTCCATCCTGAGGCGGCCAGGATAACCGTCTCTTCCGTGAAGTTGACTTCCGGTCGGGGGGGAGGGGATGTGCGCCAGCCTTGAACCACATTCCAGACCTCGGCCCACTGGGTTGCGTTCTTGATCAGAAACGCGTCGGGGTCTTCCCAATGTCCTCCGTACGGCAAGAGATCCTCTTGAGGTAACTGTTCTCGGACGGTGACGTTCGCGTGGGAGGATCCCGCTTCCTCCAGGTCGTCGAAAACAGTGAGTTCCACGTGCACGAGGCCTGCTTCCCGGAATGTTCGGAACACGAGAGGGCCGCGAGCGTACACTGGAGGCCCCTCGTCAAATGTCCAACGGAACAGCGTGACGGAACCATCGGGATCTGTGGATGCCGAGGCATCGAAGGTCACCTCCACACCTGTCCTCGGATCTTCGGGACGCCAAGCGAAGCGCGCGTTCGGGAGCATATTCGGCCCTGTGTCTTCGTCGGGTCGATCCCTTTGGTCATCCGTGCCGGGTTCATGAGTCGGTCCAGGTGCTCGCAGGAGGAGGAGTGCGGAGAGTCCCCCTCCTATCGCGGACACCAAGACGGCGACGAGGAGAACTGTGAGGAGGGACCGATCCTTCACGAATGTCCCTTGCTATCGTCTCTCCGCCTGTCTTTACATTTTCCCAACAATAAGCGAAGATATAGGCGCGATCGACTTCGACGCGGGGACTCGACCACATCCCTGGGTGACTCAGCTCTCAGAACGACATCGCCCGTTGATAGCCGTCTCATCCAATTTTACCACCGTCGATAATCGGACCCCACGCCTTAAGCGAGGCTGCAGCGAACGCGGCTTGCTCCACCTCTCACGAGGACTCACCGATGGCTCGGATCAAGCGATTCAGGGGAAAGCCCGAGGAGGCTCCGGAGGACAACGGTTCCTCGCAAGGGGACGGGTCGTTGGCGGAACAGATCCGGGGCATTGCTGAACTTCAGAGTGATCTCGCGTCGCTCGAAGATGGGCTCAACCAGCGCGTCCGGGACGTGCAGGCCCGGGGTCGAACCCTGAGCCAGATGGCCACCGCGATCGAGATCCGAGGGGGAGAGGTCGTCCAACAGACCGAATCCCTCGATGCCCGCGAGAGCGCCGTCAGCGAGCGGGAGCGCCAGACGGGGGAGGAGGAGGCGAGGCTGCGCGAAGACCGGGAGGCTTTCGACCGCGAGAATCTGGCATCCAAAACCAACCTGGAGGAGAGGGAGACCACGCTCCGGTCGGCCGAAGAGACCCTAGGCCAGGAGAGGCAGGAGCTGGGGCAACTCCGAGAAACCCTCCTTCAGGAGAAAGAGCGCCTCGACCAACGGGCCCAGGCGCTGAAGATGGAAGCGGCCCGGATCGTCGAGCGGGAGAGGGCCCTCGAAGATTCGGAGGTCCGACTCGATGCCCTCAAGGGCGAACTCGACGCCAGGGTGAGTACGGTGGAGGAGATGGAGCGCCAGAGCGCAGGCAAGCAGGCCGAGATTGCGGAACGCGAGGGCGAACTGCAGGCCAAAGAGGCGACCTGGGACCAACGAGAGGAGGACCTTCGCGCCCGAAGGGAGGATGTGGAGCGACGGGAACGGGAGGCAGAAGAGGCCCTTACGAAGATCCAGGCGGAGGAGAGTGAGAGCCAGGCAAGGCTCGAGGCCCTGCGGCAGCAGGTCCAGAACGAGCGGAGAGATCTCGAAGAGCGCCAGCAAGTCATGAAGCAGAAGGCGAAGGAGCTCTTCGAAGCAAGCGAGATTTAGCTGCAGGCGCTCCGGCCTCGGCGCTCAGGTGTGCTACTCCTGCGTAGCTAGGAAGCCACTGGAGGGAGTCTACCTCCGGGTTCGGAAAGCCACGCTTTTCTTGCTGGCAGAGGCGGTAAATTGCGTACCATGGTATTCATTCGGGAAGCACGAAGAT
>JBHIBW010000066.1:0-9125 GCA_046759265.1 Thermoplasmata archaeon | reverse complement strand
CACGGCGCGTACTGTTCCGACGCCGGCTACCGGGCGATGGAGTACACCATCGGGGTGCACGGAGTGCTTCACCCTGATTTCCGCCACACGAGATACCTCCTGGCCTGGGGCTGGAACATCACCGGTGCCGGGGGGAACAAGTTCTGCTGGCTCACCTGGCCGCGGCAACTCCTGGAGGCGAAGGAGAAGGGGCTGAAGGTCATTCACATCGATCCGCGCCTCAACAGCGGTGGGCCCTTCGCCGACGATTGGCTCCCCATCAAGCCGGGGACGGACATGGCCCTGGCCCTCGCAATCTGCCATGCCCTGGTGGAGCAGGGCTTCGTCGACACGGAGTATCTCACGGCGTACTCAAACGCTCCCTTCCTGGTCCGGGGGGACGGGTTCTTCCACCGCCAGGCCGCCGTGGAGCAGGTATGGGACACCGCCACCGCCGGGCCCATGCCCCACGATGCCCCCGGTGTTCTGCCTGCCTTGGAGGGCGAGTTCAGCATCGGCGGAGAGACGATGAAGACGTCCTTCACCCTGTTCAAGGAGCACCTCGCGCCCTACACCCCCG
This sequence comes from Thermoplasmata archaeon, assembly GCA_046759265.1. Classification (GTDB taxonomy): domain Archaea; phylum Thermoplasmatota; class Thermoplasmata; order RBG-16-68-12; family JAJISG01; genus JAJISK01. The sequence goes on along the minus strand of JBHIBW010000066.1, from coordinate 8,566 downwards.
CGTGGGCCGCGGGCGTCTGCGGTCTCCCCGTCGGCAAGATTGTCCAGATCGCCCACGAGTTGGGAGAGAACGCGTTGATCGGGGCCACCATCGAGATCGACGGGGTCGAGGTTCCTCACCGGCCCGTCGCCATCATGGCCTACCATGTCATCCAGCAGGAACTGGGCTTCCAGGCCGCGCGGGCGATGGCCCTGATCGGAATGCTCCTGGGCGCATTCGGGGCCGCCGGCGGCCAGATGATCGATTTCACCTGGAAGATCCACAAGGGATACGACGGGCTCGAAAACGTCACGATTGAGGATCCGCCCTACAACTTCTACCTGAAGGACAGCCCGTTCTATCCGATCAACACGGGGATGCCGGGGGTCCTGGCCAAGGTCATGCAGGATCCGGTGAAGTACGGGGTGGAGAGCCTCCCGGAGATTGCCATCCTCCATCACGTCAACCCCCTGGGTTCCTTCTGTTCCCAGAAGGACTTCCTGGATACCTACGGGATGTTCAAACACGTCACCATCATCAGCCCCTGGCTCTCCGAGACTGCCGATTTCTTCGCTGACATCATCCTGCCCTGTGCCACCATCGAGAAGTACGAAGGTCCGATCTCGGTCTCGGACCAGTACCTCGATGCGAAGACCTTCCGCCTGCCCCCCATGGAGCCCATGGGCGAGTCCCGGGGGGAGATTGACATCTACATGCAGCTCAGCGAGAAGGCGGGTGTCCTCTACGGGCCGGGCGGATTTCTAGACCAGGTCAACACGACGTGGGGACTCGAGGGGGCCGCCGCCCTCCCGATCGAGGCGAACGCCTGGACCAGGTCTCCCGTATCCTACGACATCGTCGACGCCTGGGCCCAGGATCAGGGCCTCGAGGGAGGGATCGCGTACTTTGAGACGCAAGGCGTGTGGAACAAGGGTCCGCTGGCCCCGACCAAGCGATACGGGTACGCGACGAGCCCGCCGTTCATGGGCGCCCTTCACCGGCTCTACGGCGAGGGCCTCCTCCGCTACCGTCAAGAGATGGAGGCCCGGGGCGTGGATCCGATCTACTCGCAGGATTACACCCCCTTCCCCGTGTGGCGGACCCCGACCATGGACGCCTCCCCCCCCGCCTACGATCTCACCCTGATCAGCTACAAGCTCATCGAACAGAAACAGTCCCGGACGAGCTTCATTCCCTTCTTGGCCGAACTGACGCCGGAGTCCCGCTTGGTCATGAACACCGCGACGGCCGCCTCCCGGGGCATCGCCGACGGCGATCGGGTGGTCCTCGAGTCCCACAACGCGGTCACCGGCGAGACGCGAAGCATGACCCTGCGCGTGAACCTGACCGAGGCCATCCAGCCCGACACGGTGGGCGTCCCCCACCACTTCGGCCTCTGGGCCAACCCCATCAGCGAGGGCCAGGGCCCGAACCCCAACGAGGTCTTCTACACAGGCGAGGGCTACGTGACGAACACCGCGGATCAGTCCTTCCACGTGAAAGTGAAGGTCGCGAAAGCAGGAGGTGAGGGCTGATGCCCCGGTTCGCCATGGTGATCGACCTCGATCGATGCACGGGGTGCAGGGCGTGCATGGAGGCGTGCAAGGTGGAAAACAACACGCCCGAGGGCCACTTCTGGATGTACGCCTTCCGCTTCGAGGAGGGGTCCTACCCCGACACCCGGATCTGGTACATGCCTCGGCCGTGCATGCATTGCGACAACGCCCCCTGCGTGAAGGTGTGTCCGGTGGGCGCCCGCTACAAGCGTGCCGACGGCCTCGTGGCGACGGACTGGGATCGATGCATCGGTTGCCGGTATTGCGAGGTCGCCTGCCCGTACGGGGTGAACTACTTCAATTGGAAGGAGCCGTCCCGCAGCTTCTACCTCGACTGGAACGGCGGTGAGGTTCCCCCGTACCGCAACCCGGACCTCGAGGAGCCACAGGGGGAAGAGCAGCGATTCATTGCGGGCGGAGGCCGTCGCAAGGGCGTCATCGAGAAGTGTACTTTCTGCCCTCAGCGGGTAGAGAGGGGCGCCCTCCCTGCGTGCGCCAGCAGCTGTCCCACGGACGCGATTCTGTTTGGAGACTTAGACAATCCGGACAGTTCGGTCTCACGGGCGCTCGGCGAAAGGCCGCACTGGCGTCTTCTGGAAGGCGTCGGGACCCAACCGCGGGTCTTCTACCTCGGAGGCAAGCCCCCCGGGGCGGAGACGAGGCAGATTGACCTGCCAAAGAGGAGGGTGGAGGCATGAGCCAGGAGACGGCGACCGCCGGGCTGCCGCTCGGCATCGGGACACTCAGCCGGCCCTGGCTCATCTTCATGGGCCTGACGTTTGTTATCTTCGCCTTCGGCGTCTACGCCTACCTCGTCCAATTGATCGAAGGCGAGGTCGTCACGGGCCTCAGAAACCTCGGTACCATGGGCGGGGTGGCGTGGGGCCTCTACATCGTGTTTGCGGTGTACTTCGCGGGCGTGGCGTTTGCGGGAATCACCCTGGCGGCCCTCATCCGCCTCTTCGACGTTGAGCGGTTGAAGCCCGTGGCCCGGCTCGCGGCCCTGCTCTCCGTGGGAGCCGTCATCCTGGGGGCGATCAGCATCATGGTTGACCTCGGCCGGCCTCTCGAAGGGATCACGAACCTCTTCCTGTACGCCAGGCCCCAATCTCCCTTCTTCGGCACCTTCACCCTCGTCATCGCCGGCTACTTCTTTGCGAGCGTGACCTACCTCTATCTGGAGAGCCGGAAGGATGCCGCGACCTTGGCCCGGCGGCCCGGCTGGCTCCAGTGGTTCCACCGCCTCTGGGCCGCAGGGTACAAGGATACCCCGCCCGAGCGGGAACGACGCCACCTCGTCAGCCGATGGCTCTCCGTCGGCATTATCGTCCTGACGGTGGTGGCGACCTCCACCCTGGGTTTCGTGTTTGGTCTGCAGGTCGGTCGACCGGGCTGGTACAGCGCGCTTCAGGCACCGACCTTCGTGGTCCTGGCCGGAATCTCCGGTCTGGGCAACCTCATCGTCCTCGCGGCCCTCGTGCGACGCCTGTTTCACAAGGAGAAGGCCCTCAACCGGGAGGTCTTCAAGCTGTTGGGGAAGTTCATGCTCGTCCTCGTCGTCATCCTCCTCTACTTCCTCTTCGTGGATCTGCTCACCAGCACCTATGCGGCGACACCGGAGGAGGTCGGAATCACCAACGCGCTACTCTTTGGCGAATACGCCTGGATGTACTGGCTCTCGATCGCGACCATCATCCTGCCGCTGTTTCTCCTCGTGGGGATGTACCTCACGGGTCACTGGAGCATCTGGTGGCTCGCGATTACCGGTGTCCTGGTGAACGTCGCGGCCATCCTGAAGCGCTACCTGATCGTGGTCCCCTCCCAGACCCATGGGAGCCTCCTCCCGTACGGGGTGGGGACCTACGCCCCGACGTGGGTGGAGTATGCGGTGATCTTGGGCCTCCTGGCCCTGGGGGCGCTTCTCTTCGGCCTGTTTGCGAAGGTCTTCCCCGTCATGGAGGTCTCCGGGACCGAGGGGGGTGAGTAGCCTGGGCGCCAAGATCGCGGGGGCGATGATCGCCGCGGGCGTCGTGCTGATGGTCCTCAGCTACTTCTTCCTCACCGCCCCCTGGGGGTTCCCCCCCAGCAGCGAGGTATTCAGCAATCCTCGGATTCCCATGGCCCCCGGACTGTTCATCCTCGGGGCCATCCTGGTCTTCCTGGCTGCCATCGTTTACGAGGTTCGGCCGGAGCGAAGGCATGGATGAGTGGGAGGGGGAAGCCCTTGCTCTGCTCCGCCAGGGTCTCTACCGCTTCCTGTCGGTGTCCTTCCGGTATCCCGAGAGCGGGCCCTTGGCGGCGGTCGCGGATGCCGCGTCACGGTGGGATGCACACCAACTGGCCCCCTTCGCCTTCCACGGCCGATGGTTGCGATTCACGGACGCCCTTCAGGACCCGCCGGAAGAGACGGATCGGCGGACCGAGCACGTGCGCCTCTTCTCACCTAAACCCGGAGGGGCCCTTTGCCCCCCTCACGAGTCCGCCTACCTGGAGGTGCAGGTCCAGGCGTCTTCGTTCATTCTTGCCCTGGAGCGGGAGTACCGACGGCTCGGCCTGTCCGTCTCCAGCGGCTATCGCGACCTCCCCGACCACGTGACGGCGGAGACGGAGGCGATGGCGTTCTTGTGCGGGATGGAGGCCGAGGCCTGGAAGGGGGGCCTTGTCGAGGCGGCACAGGCGATACTTGGGAACCAGCGGGGCTTCTTGCACCGCCATCTCGGGAGGTGGCTCCCCCGGTTCGATGAGCGGATCCGGGGGTACACGGAGCTCCCGTTCTACACCGTTCTTGCCGACGCGGCAGACGCCTTCGTCCTTCACGACCAGGACCTCGTTCAACTACTTGCCCGCGAGGTGGCGGTGTGAGTGCACGTCTCCGTGCCGCCGTGATGGTCTGCGAAGATTGGGTGGCCGGTGCCGAGATCCCGGGATGGAGTCCTGAGGAGGACGTCGAAGTCCACCTGGTTCAGGGACTCTGTCAGAAGCCTTCGCGGTTGGGCGAGTTGCTTGAGAGGAACAGGTTGGATCGACTGGTCCTCGGGCTTCACGGCGACCGCTATGGGCTCGCGGACGTCCAGGCCGAAACCCGAAAGCTTGGGCTTGATCCCTTGGGGTTGGAGATTGTCCATCTGGATGGGCTCGACCTGGGCCGGGGGAAGCGACGTTTTCGCGCGGCACTCGCTCGCGCCCGGGCCTTCGCAGGCAGCCGACCCGAGCATGCGAAGCTCATCTCGGCTCGGAAGGTTAGCCGGCGTGCCCTGTTTCGCCTCGCGCTCTCGGAGTACCTGGCGGCGCCGGCCATCGACCGCTCGAGTTGCTCTTCGGGCATCGGGTGCAATGCCTGTGCCGAGATATGTCCCCAAGATGCTCTCTCGTGGGCCAACGGCCGAATGGAGTACGATAAGGGGAAGTGCTGGCCCTGCGGCCTCTGTGTGACGGCCTGCCCGACGGGGGCAATCCGGAACCCCGCCTTCACCCCATCCCAGATCGAGGCGGAGATCCGGATGCTCCTTGCGACCGCACCGGACGGTCTCACCGGCATTGTCTTTCACTGTCAGTACGGCACCCCGCCATCGATGGCTGAGGGATGGATGCCAGTCGCCCTACCCTGCGCGGGAATGGCCACGCCCCAATGGCTCCTGGCCCCCCTCCTGATGGGCGCGACCGCGGTCTCGGTGGTCCCCTGCCCTCCCGAGTGTCCCGGCCAGCAGGCATGGAGGATTGCGACCCACGTGCGGTACTGCCGGGCGTTGCTGTACGAATTGGGAGCGGACGAGGACCTGGTGTCCCTGAGTCTCTTCGCGGAAACGCCCCCGCCGTCGAGCATGGAGCGCGTCGACGTCGAGGATCCCTTTGCCCACGACAGCGGGGCGGCCATGCTCGATCGCTTCACCGCCACGTTCACAACGGACCGAATCACGCTGGAACAGCCCCGGTCCCCCGTCGGGCTTGTCACGATAGGCGAGGCGTGCACCGCGTGCGGCATGTGCGCGGAGTCCTGTCCGACGGGCGCCTTGGGTACGGACGTGGACGGCGATCGGTTCGCCTTGACGTTTGATCATGCGCTCTGCGTCGCGTGCCGGCAATGCCTTCCCAGGTGTCCGGAGATTGCCAACCGGGCCATCACCCTTCGGCAGGCGATGGACACGGACCTGCTTCGCTCCGGCCGACGCGCCCTCCACGAGGCCGTCATCCTCCGGTGCGAAACCTGTGGGGCCCCGATCTCCTCGGAGGGGATGATGGATCGTATTGGCGAGCTCTTGGGGGAAGAGGAAGGTGCGATGGTCTCGGCGCTATCCCGTTCGTGCTCCGGATGCCGCATGGGCCTCGCGCCGTGAGGGGAGGGCCGACGAACCGTCATTTCACCCATTCAGAGCATGGGGCCCTAGGGGGCAAGGAAGAACGTCCAGTCGTACCACAGGATGAAGGCAGCCATGGCAATCACGATGACGCCGCTGACCTTCTTAACGGCGGGCAGGATTCGCCGCAGGTATTGAATCGACGTCTGCTTGGTGACTGCGACGTAGATTGAGAAGACGACCATGAGGGTCCCCATCCCTGCTCCGTAAGCGGCGAGGATGGAGAGCGAGAGCGCAATGTCGCCCGTGGTCGTCACTGCGACGACGTTCACCAGGATGGCGCCGAAGACGGGGAGCAAGCAACCCGCGGAGATCGTGGCGTAGCCGATGCCGAACGCGAAGAAGGAGAGGAAACCGCGCCCCCGGGGGGCGATGACCTTGGGCACGAAGGACACGTTCACGTCCGTAAACATGAGGACGCCGACGACCAGCAGGAAGGCAGCCATGACGAAGGCTACCTGGGGAAGGACCGTGGCGATCGCGGAAGCGCCGAGGATGACGAGAATCCCCACCAGAACAAAGAACGTGAAGAAGCCCAGGGTGGTTGTCAGACCGAACCCCACGCCTCGAAGCACGCCGGAGCGAAGCGTGTCCACCTCCGCGCGTGGCACCTCCTCGAGGTATTGGCCCACCCGATACGCGGAGACGACGAGGATCGCCGTCCCGAGCCCGATGGCGACGAACTCGACCACGCCGTACTCAAAGCTCCCGCCCAGCACCTCGACGTAAGGCCGTACGAAGCCGAACGTGAGAAGGACCCCGCCCCCGACTGCGAGGAGAATCGAGCGCAAGAGTCCCTTCCGAGACGTTCCGCTCCCCACGGGAACGGCGCCTGTTTCCGCGGGCCGTCCGAGGTAATACGAGATATACGCGGGCAGAAGGGCGATGCTGCATGGCGAGAAGAACGTCACCACGCCGGCGAGGAAGGCGGCCGACAGGACGATCTCGTGGAGCATGCTCCCGGTCCTTAGGAGGACAGCAACGGCTCCACAACCGCACTCAGCTCTTCAAATGCGTGGACGCCGGATTCCTTGAAGACGATGAGGCCGTTGGGGTCCACGATCATGATGGTCGGAATGTCGACCACGCCGTATCGCGTCGCGAGGCCGGTGCGCTCGAGGGCGATGGGCCACTGCGCACCAAACTCCGCGAGGAATGCCACCGCCTGGCCTTCGCTCTCCGCCGCGAGCCGGGCACCGAAATCGCTCATGTCAATAGAGATCATCGCGAGGCCCCTGGCCTGGAACGCCTCGTGAAACGCTACGAGTTCAGGCATCTGAATTCGACAAGGCGGGCAGTTGGTGCCCATCCAATCCACGAGGACGACCTGCCCTCGGAGCGCGCTCAACTGGAAGACGCTTCCGTTGGTGTCCGTCACGGAAAGGTCTCTCGCCTGCTGGCCCACGTTGACGCCGGTGCCCCCCCTGGGGCTGAGGACGATGACAAGGATGAGGGCCGAGACGACAAGTACGATCAGACCGAGATAGAGGATCCGCTTCGTCCGCTTCGCCTTGGTCGCACCCCGCTCTTCGACTTTCCTTACTTCCTTCCTCGCGTCCTTACGGCTGCGACGGCGGGCCACGGCCCGTACCCTAACCCGTCGTCCCTACTACATAGCTCCGTCCAACGTGTCGAGTTCTCATCCGCACGTCAGGCATACGTCTGGCCTGCCGTGAACTGAAAGAGGAATAGGAAGGTCGCCAGTGCCTGAAGGATCGATAGGAGGAGCAGAAGGGCCCAGATCTTCGCCTGAGTGGGACGCCGGAGGAATGCAATGTACAGGACCACCTGGGCCGCCAGAAACGGCCATAGCGTCGCCAAGGCGTTCGTCGCCGGGCCGTCGAAGGGGAACAGTTCGAACGTGTTGCCGTACGCGAGAAGAAAGATGGCCCCGAGGAGGAAGGCGAAGCCCACGACCAAGGCCCCGCGAACGCCCAGGGCCACCGCCGTGGTGCGAATCGCGTATTGTCGGTCGCTGTCGTAGTCGGAGGCCGTGGTCGGGACGTACACCGAGCCGACGAAGAGGGCAATGGAGGCAAGGTACCAGAGTGGGAACGCATCGATGGGTCGCAGAAGGGACCACCCCGCCAGGGGGGCGATGACTCCGAAGCCGACGACGTTCACCAGGACGTCCACTCCGGGGACCCCCTTCCACCGGACCGCGGGGTGGGAGTAGAGGACCGAAAGGACCACTGCGAGGACCATGAGCACGAAGAAGGTGAAGGGCCCGAAGATCGCCGTCACAGGCCCGCCCGGCTCGGTGTACACGATCAGGTTCTGAGAGATGTAGAAGGCCAGGAGGAGGCCGATGAGGGCGAAACCCCACGCCGCATAAAGGACGGTTTCCCGGTCCATCACGTCTTCGATGGCGCGGACGTACTCCTTCCGCGGGTTTACGCGGTCGGTCGTATCCATGTCGTGAAACGTGTTCAGGAGGAGCGAGTAAGTGCCCAACAAAGGACCGATTACCAGGAAGCCCAACACGATCCCAAGCTGGTCGATGAACAGATGGCGTCCTGCGGTTCCGAAGGGATTCTGCGCTAGAACCCAACCGACATACATGGGAAAGATGGCCACGATCCAGAACTTCACGCCCCCCAGGGAGACGATGAACCCCGTCAGGTCCTGGGGGGTGACGTGGACCTCCTTCCGAACCCCGACCTCGTCCACGGCGGC
>JBHIBW010000065.1:0-9346 GCA_046759265.1 Thermoplasmata archaeon | reverse complement strand
CGTCACCGGCACGTCGTAGTGTTGGGCCGGGTAGGCGAGTTGGAGCTCAAGGGGCACGAGGCCGAGGGGCGACGTCACCACGACTACGTGGACCGCCCAGGGGTTCCCGCTTGCTCGAATCGCCCCTCGAAACTGGCGATGGGATCGGGACGTCGAATAGGGCTTCCGGGCGGAGCACGGAAGGAGAAGCAAGATCGGCGCGGACGACGGACGGCCATACCGATCCTTCACCCGCCGTCGAAACCGCTCGACCTCCGGGCGGGAAAGGGAGGCCGGGGCGTAGGCCTTCAGGGATCCCCCGCTGACCGGGGCGTGCAACTCCTGCCATGGGTAGTGGCGCAGGTCCAACTCGCGCAACACCGCGGTCATCCATGGATCGTTGGCGAGGCGCCTCTCCACGAGTTCGCGGAGTCGGCTTCGGCGAATCGCCAAACGAACCCGGCGAACCTCGGCGAGCATCTGGCGCAGGTTGTGCTCTCCCAGGTCGCGCTTCTCGCAGGCTAGACATAGACAAGGCCACTCGTCCAGGGCCTCCACGGGAAGGGTGCCGTCGGAGGAATGGAATCGTCCCTTCACGGTGTCGAATTGGATCCGCAGCGTGTCCACGAGGTCGACTCCCAGGTGGATCAGCAGGGGGAGGTTCGCGGGGGTCGCGAGGAGCGGGGTGTAGATCGTCCGCTGGTATCCCGCCTCTCGTCGAAAGGTGGCCATCGCGGACACGAAACGTCGCGGGAAGCGAAGGAACTCCACGGTGTTCTGGAGAGCCAGGATCTCCTGCTCGGCTTTTACGGCCGCCTCGGGGTCGGGGAGGAAGCCGACGGGCCCCCCCTCCGGACGCGAGGGCATTTCCAGGGACTCCAGCGACAGGGGCCGGGATAGGATGGGAGGGTCACGCTCGCTAGAAGAACGGATCAAGTCCGCAGCCAAGGTCTCCCATCGGTCCCCCTCACCGAGGGCATCGTTCAGCCAGGGCGCAGCTTCTGCGTGTGCATCCCCGAGAAGCAGGATGTTGGGTGTTCGAACCGCACCCTCGGGGCGATGAAGGATGCCGCGCCGGGCCAGGCCCGAACGTTCCGTGACCTCGAACACACTTCTCCCATCCTGCGAGGCGCTATTAAGGTTGGAGCCAGCCGCGTATCAAAATCGAAATTGTTCGTGAAATATAGAAGTGGGGTCGAATCCACGGAGTCGTGAGGTGATATCGTGGCAGGGCCTCACGACGACCCCAACTAGGCGCTAACTGGACTCCAAGGGGGCGGAACCCGGCTAACGCGCACCGAGAGCCGTGCCCTCCTCTGGGACTTGCGTTCCGCGACGAACGGCCTCCATCTTGGCCCGCTCCTTAGCGATCCTCGTCAGCATGGCCTCGTTGTCGACCCGCTTGGCCGCCTTCTCCGCGGCATCGAGGTGCCTGTCCCCGGAGACCAAGTCTCCGTTCTCCTGGTAGTAGCTGGCAATCGCGAGCTCGAAGAGGGCGACTCCGCTGAAGTCCGACAGGCCCAGCAGCAGATCAAGGCCCGTCTGCCAGGCCTCGTCCGCCTGTTTCTCATGCCCCCGTAGGTACGCGAGGGACCCCTCATACAGGTAGGACCAACCGATCTTCCTCTCTTCCCCAATCCTCCGAAAGATGGCCGAGGCTTCGCCGATGGCAGCCTCCGCGCGTTCCAGATCTCCGTTGTCGATATGTTCCCCTACGGAGTTCTGCAGCGCGTAGGCGAGCACGCGCTGATCCCCGATGAGTCGAGCGAACTCGATGGCGCGCTGGGTGTACTTCTCCGCCTCCCGCAGGTCCCCCAGCTCATCGTAGCTCGTGCCCAGTCCGGTGTACACCTTCGCGAGCCAACGGAGGTCGCGGTGTTCCTCCAGAATGTCCCGGGCCCGAAGCTTGTAGGAGACCGACTTGCGGTGGTTTCCCCGCTGGCCGTAATTCACCCCGAACCCGTAGAGGATCTTCGCCCGGATGGCGGGGTCCCGATCTCCGTTCGCCTGCAGGAGACGCATCCCACGGCGGAAGGACCGGTAGGCTTCCATGAACTCCCCTGTCCGGTTCCGAATGAAGCCCAGCGAGTAGTGGACTGCCGCCTGTCCCTCCCGGTCCTTAGCCTTCGCGTAGAGTTTCAGGCTCCTACGGAGCTCCGTCTCGGCCTTCCCGTAGTCCCCTCGGTTGAGGAGAAGCTCCCCTCGCAGCCGACGGGCCTCCGCTTCGACACGCGCGAACCCCTGCCGCTTCGCTCGGGCCGCGACCTGTCGGTAGGCCTTCTCGGCCTGGTCCCACTCCCCCCGCACATCCTGGATGCGGCCCGCAAGGAGCCGCACTTGAACGTCCGCCTGGAGGTTCAGGGACTCGTCCCGCAGCGCATCGAGGATCCGGTCGAACTCGTCCAGAAGTCCGCCGTCGATTAGGTCCCGTCCGTGGCGAATCGCCAGCCGGGCGGCGTTCGATGGACTTCCCGCCTGCAGGTGGTGGAACTGGGCCGCCACCAGGTCCCCGAGTCCCGCCCGTGCGGTGTAGAACCGGGCCACCCACCGGTGGTATCGCTTGCGGGCGGAGGGGGTCAACCGATCCGCAAAGAAGCGCCGAATGAGATCGTGCATGTCGTAGGTCTTCGGGCTCATCTCCCGCAGGAGGGATTGATCCACCAGGGACGTGAGGGTCACGTAGTCGGCGTCTTCGTCCAAGAACAAAGCTTCGGCATGGATGGGTCCCCGGAAGATCGACGCGAGTCCGAGGACCCGCCGCTCGACGTCGAGGAGGCGTCCGTGGACCTGGTCCTGCAGGAAGGCATCGAAGTCGCCGTGGTGCGTCACGTCGGCCCCCTGCATCAGCTCCAGGAAGAGGGGATGGCCCTTCGTCGCCTTGAGGATGGACGAGACGGCCGACTCCGGGACGTTCTTCAAGGCAAGGAGAGTCGTCGCGCCCTCCCGGTCGAGTCCTTCCAAGTGGACCTCCTGCACGAGGCGCTTCACCTTCACGTCCCGGGGGTCGTAGAACTTGGGGACCGCGCGGCTGAGGACGAGGACCTTGAGTCCCTCGAGCCGGTCGAGGAGGTCCTTCAAGGCGCCAAAGGGGTTGTCCAGCCCCTCGGCTCGGTCGTAGTCGTCGAAGACGAGGACGGCCTCGATGCCCTCCAGGTTCTTCTCCAGCAGGAAGAGGACCTCGGGGAAGTCGAGATGCTCGTGGGTGTCCACGTACATCAGGAGTTCCTTCTTGCTCAGATGGGCCAGGAACTCGCCGATATCATGGATGACGTGGCGGACCGTGCTCCACTCTCGGAAGCGGTACCAGAAGACGTTGGTGACGTCCCGCAGGTCGGTCACAAATTTGGCGGCCAGCGTCGTCTTCCCGATGCCCGGAAGGCCGTGAAGGACGAAGATGCGTCCCTTCGGGGCCTCGCGCCACGTCCGCAGGGCCTCCTGTTCCTTCGCCCGGCCGAAGAAGTGGCGGAATCGGGGCATGGACCCGAGGTACGCGACCCTCTTTCGCCGGGAGCTCATGGCCTTGACGAAGGCGGGGACGTCGAGGACCCCGCGGCTGATGTGACACACCACATCGACGAGGCGGCTGTGGATGGGCAGCTCACGGGGGATGTCCGTGACGTGGAGCCGCTGCATCTCCCCCGAGGGGCGGCGAACCTTGACTGTGGTCGCCTCCACCCGCTGGCGGACCTTCTGCGCTGCCATCTGCCCCCGAGGCGTCAGGAAGTAGACCGTCCGGCGAATCTTGCCCGAGGGCACATGCGCGCGCCGACCGTAGAGGAGGCCGCGCTCCTCCATCTCCTGCAGGATCTTGGAGCACGTGCTCCGTCCCGCCAGGACGACCTCCGCAATCCCAAACTGGGTCAGCTCGTCCGGGGCTTCCACCTCGTTTTCGTAAATGCCGTACTCGGAGAGGTGGAGGAGAATCCGTTCCCGGATCGAGAAGAAGAATTTCTTCTTGTAATAGCTCTTTCTCCCCCCGCGTGTCACCCGCGCGGCCATAACGCACAAAAGAAGTGTCGTAATAAAAGGGTTCTTCCTGGGTGGAATGTTCCAAAGTTCGCGTTCTCCTCAGGTCCAATTCCTCTGTGCCCGGCAGGTGTACCCCCGACAAACGGTTTTAGGGGAGGCGGGGCTAGGAGAGGCAACGGGGACGATGCCCATGGGAATTGATCGCTATCCCTTGTTCTTTGATGGAACCTGGCAGGAGAGCCAGAGCGGAGCAACGTTCGAAAGCCTGGATCCGGCCACCAACGAGCCAATCGCCACGGTTGCCCAGGGGGGAAAAGGCGACATCGACGCGGCGGTGGACGCCGCCCGGAAGGCGGCAGAGGGAAAGGAGTGGGGACTGCTCGATGGGTCCTCGCGGGGTCGCATCCTGCGCCAGGTCGCCGATCGGATTCGGGAGCGCGCGGACGACCTGGCCCGCCTCGAGAGCCTCGACAACGGGAAGACCCTGAAGGAGGCCCGGGGGGACCTCGGATACGTCGCCTGGACGTGGGAGTACTTCGCCGGGCTCACGGACAAGATCGAGGGGAAGACGATCCCCGTCCCCGGAGCCCGGTTCGATTACACACGGGTCGAACCGCTCGGGGTGACCGCCCACATCGTCCCTTGGAACTACCCGTTGGTCCTGGGCTCGCGAGGCATCGCCCCGGCCTTGGCGGCGGGGAACACCGCCGTGGTCAAGCCTTCCAGTGAGGCCCCGCTGACGAATCTGAAGCTCGCCGAGCTGGCCACGGAGGCCGGGCTCCCGGCGGGAGTCCTCAACGTGGTGCCAGGGTCAGGGCGGGAGACAGGCCAGGCGTTGGCCGGCCACGCAGGCATCGACAGCATCACCTTCACCGGGTCCGTCGAAACGGGACGCGCCATCATGCGGACGGCCGCCGAACACATCGTCCCTGTCATACTCGAACTGGGGGGAAAGTGTCCCAATATTGTGCTGGAGGACGCCGACGTCTCCCGCGCACAACGAGGAGCCCTTCGCGGGATCTTCACCAACGCGGGCCAGATGTGCTGGGCCGGGTCCCGCCTGTTGCTTCCGGCCTCAGAGGAAGACACCTTCCTGAAGGAGTTCAAGGCCAAGGCCGAAGAACTGGTGATCGGCCCGGGGTCCGCCCCGGAGAGCCAGATGGGGCCCGTCGTCTCTCCGGCCCAGGAGGAACAGGTCCTACGCTACGTCGAGATGGGTCAGGATGAGGGCGCGACCCTCCTGGCGGGGGGGAGGAAGGTGCAGGATGGGGACCTGGCGAAGGGCAATTTCGTCCAGCCGACCGTGTTCACCGACGTGACCTCCGACATGACCATCGCGAAGGAGGAGATCTTCGGACCGGTCCTGAGCGTCTTGAGCTTCGAGGGTGAGGACGAGGCCACCCAGATCGCCAACGACACGGGATTCGGTCTGTGCGCGGGCCTCTGGACGCGGGACCTGGGACGAGCGCACCGCATGGCATCCCGCTTGCAGGCGGGCATCGTCTCTGTGAACGAGTATCCGATCACCTTCCCGCAGACTCCGTTTGGAGGGTATAAGGAGAGCGGAATCGGACGGGAACAGGGGCTCGATGCCGTGTACCACTACTCGCGAGTCAAGAATGTCCTAATCAACCTTCTCTAGGGCAGAATCCAGCGGAACCCAGCCCTGGGACGGTGCCTCTCAGCGACTACATCGTCGAGTTTGACCGACGGATGCGGCCTCGGTACTTCGTCTGGATCTTTTCTGCAGGCTCTTTCCCCTCTCCCCCATCGGCGTCTCGGCACCCGGATTGGGACCCAGCGGTGGCGACCTCGAAGTCTTGACCTCGCTCTTTTGACGCTTCCTTAGGTTTCTTAACCTAAGATGTCACCGGTCGTGAACCTTTTATCAACGAGAGGATTCCGACGCCAGGTGACCACCCGCCTCGGCATCATCGGCGGTTCGGGCCTTTCGCAGTCGGGTTTGCTCGGTCAGGCGGAACGCCGGGAGGTCGAAACGCCCCACGGATCCCCCTCGGGAGCGCTGGAGGTGGGAGAGGTAACCTTCCTGGCCCGGCACGGGGCGGACCACCGGATCCCGCCGCATCGCATCAATCACCGAGCCAACCTCTGGGCGATGAAGGAGGCCGCTGTGTCGGCGATCGTGGGCATCTCCTCGACGGGGTCGTTGCGGGTGGAGATCGCGCCCGGCACCCTCGTGGTCCCCGACGACTACGTCTCCTTCTGGGAGATCCCCACCTTCTTCGACGAGGAGGTCCAACACGTGACGCCCACCCTCGACCCGGATCTCCGGAGGCGACTCGTGCGGGCTGCAAGGAGACGAGGGGCGCATGTCCAGGACGGAGGCGTCTATGTCCAGACACGAGGACCGCGGCTCGAGACGAAGGCAGAGATTCGCATCCTTCGGCGGTTCGGGGACCTCGTCGGAATGACGATGGCGGCCGAGGCCACCCTCGCGCAGGAGCTCGACTTGGCCTACGCCAGTCTCTGTACGGTCGACAACTACGCCCACGGCATCACAAAGGAACCGCCGACGTTTGAGGACATCCGGCGCACGCAGGAGTCGAATGCAAGGGTCGTCCATGGCGTGCTCACGGCGCTCCTGGAGGCGGCCGCGTGAGCGTCCTGATCCGTGACGCCTTGGTGAAGGGGGCGCCTCAGGACGTCTACATCGAGGAGGACCGCATCGTCGAGATCGGAGCCCGTCCCGAGGCGGACGTCGTCATCGACGGTCGACACAAGGCGTGTCTCCCGGGTCTTGTAAACGGACACACCCACGCGGCGATGACGTTGTTGCGGGGGTACGCCGACGACATGAGGCTTCGAGACTGGCTGGAGCGGCGCATCTGGCCCCGGGAGGCGAAGTTCGAACCCGAGGACGTCTACTGGGGGACCAAGCTCGCGTGCCTGGAGATGATTCGGAGCGGCACGACGACCTTCAACGACATGTACTTCTTCATGGAAGAGGCCGCGAAGGCCGTGACCGACATGGGCCTCCGTGCCGTCCTCTCCTACGGCATCATCGATCGGTTCGATGCGAAGACGGCCGAGTCGGAGCTGAAGGCCACCGAGGGCTTCCTCCGTTTCGTGCGGGGCCTACGGAACCCCCGGGTTCAGCCCGCCATCGGCCCACACAACATGGAGACCGTTTCGGAGGGAACCCTCGCCTCGGCCAAGAGCCTGGCTATCGATGAAGGGGTGAAGGTCCACTTCCACCTGGCGGAGACGGAAGCGGAGGTGGAGGCCTCCCGACAGCGGTACGGCAAAGGGCCTGTCCGAGCCCTGGACGCCATGGGATTCCTTGGCGACTGGCTGGTCGCCGCCCACTGCGTTTGGCTCCGCGGTCAGGATGCGCGCGTCCTGGGGGAACGGGGCGTGAGCGCGATTCACAATCCCACCTCCAACATGAAACTCGCCGTGGGGCGGGCTTTCCCCTATTCGGACCTGCAGGCCGCCGGGGTGACGATCGGCCTGGGGACGGACGGGGCCGCCTCGAACGACAACTTGGACCTGTTTGAGGAGATCAAGCTCGCTTGCCTCCTGCAGAAGCACGCCACCGCAGATCCCACGGTCCTGCCGGCCGGGGCGGCGTGGACCCTGGCCACCCAGGGCGGGGCGGACGCGTTGGGCCTGCCCACGGGTCGTGTGGAGGAAGGGAAGCTCGCCGACCTCATCCTCGTCGACCTGAGACGCGCCCAGCTGGTGCCGCGGCACGACCTGACCTCCCTCCTCGCCTACGCCGCGAACGGGTCCGTGGTGGACACGACGATCTGCGATGGGCGGGTCCTCATGCACGAGGGCCACGTGGCGGGCGAGACGGAGATCCTCGAGGAAGGACAGGCCCGGGCCCGCGCGTTGAGGGAGAGGTGAGCCTGCTCGACCGACTGCGAGCGAGCCTCGAGACCAGTCCCGTCGTGCGCTTCGGGGAATACGAATACTTCGTTCATCCGATCTCCGACGGGATTCCCCCCGCCGATCCCGTCCTCGTGGAGGAGGTAGTCGACGCTCTCGTCGCGGTGGGAGACTTCGATTGCGACAAGATCGTCACGGCGGAGGCCATGGGGTTCCCCCTCGCGGCCCTTCTCAGCCTGCGGACCGGGAAACCCTACGTCTTCCTTCGGAAGCGGGAGTACGGCCTGCCCGGGGAGGTCAGGGTCCGCCAAACCACGGGCTACTCCCGTGCCGACATGTTCATGAACTACGTGGGGCGCGGGGATCGCGTGGTTATCGTGGACGACGTCATCAGCACGGGAGGGACCGTTCGGGCCATCGTGGCGGCGCTGCGCCAGGTGGGCGCCCTCCTGGTCGACATCCTTGTCGTGTTCGACAAGATGGAGGATAAGGCCGGGTTGGAGGAGGCCGTCGGCGCTCCCGTCAAGACCCTCCTCCGGGTCCAGGTGGTGGACGGCAAGGTCGTGCCCCGACCTTAGGACGAATGCCGTCCCCGCCGTCTATATGAGGGAGTGTCTCGTTTCGGCCACGAGGGAACCGGATTCCACCCCCTGCGCTCGATACGGATGGCCGTGCGCCGATCGGAATCATCGGAGGGACGGGAGTCTACGATGCGTCGCAGGTCAGCGACGCGCGTACGATGGAAGTGGAAACGCCGTACGGGGCCCCCTCGGCGGCCATCACCCTCGGGGACTTTCTGGGGACCCCGATCGCCTTTCTCCCGCGGCATGGAAAGGGGCACACCATTCCCCCCCACTCGATCAACTATCGTGCAAACATCTGGGCCCTCCATCACCTCGGCGTCCGTCGGGTCGTCTCTCCGTCGGCCGTGGGCTCCCTGAAGGAGGAGTACAGGCCGGGTGAGTTCGTGTTACCCGACCAATTCATCGACCAGACCAAGAACCGCGACTACACGTTTTACGACGAAGGGAAGACCGTTCACGTCTCCTTGGCGGATCCCTTCTGCCCGACGCTGCGGGAGCACTTCTCCGCCCAGGCACGGGTGCTGGACCTGCCTATGCACGACAGAGGCACGTACATCTGCATCGAGGGCCCGCGTTTCTCCACTCGGGCAGAGAGCCGAATGTTTCGTCAGTTCGCGGAGATCATCGGAATGACGGCCTGCCCGGAGGCGCAGCTCGCCCGCGAGATGGAGATCTGCTACCTCAGCATCGCGATGGTGACGGACTACGATGTGTGGGCCGACAAGCCCGTCGATGTTCCTGGGATCCT
Organism: Thermoplasmata archaeon; assembly: GCA_046759265.1. GTDB lineage: Archaea > Thermoplasmatota > Thermoplasmata > RBG-16-68-12 > JAJISG01 > JAJISK01. Next base: position 214 of record JBHIBW010000065.1, on the reverse strand, counting down.
CGAGACCCTCGAAGCGAATCAGGGCCGTTCCCAGTCGCTTCTGGCGAAGGCGGTCCCGACCATCCCCGAAGAGCGCGCATGCATCTGCGCCAACGCCCTCGAGGGCGCGGAGGTTTGAACCGCCCGACGCCAATCGGGAGGACGGCACCATGAATGACAGCTTTCGATGCCGGCTCGTATCCTGGGACGAAATCGCCAATTGGACATTCGGACT
>JBHIBW010000064.1:0-9458 GCA_046759265.1 Thermoplasmata archaeon | reverse complement strand
CAAAGGAAGAGGCGCCTACAGAGGAGGAGACTCCGGAGACCTGAGCCGGGCCTCTGCGAGTCCCACCGCTACCTCTCGCGGGTTCCGACTCTCCTGGAGCGATCGATTCACCACTTCTTTCGTGGCGCTCACGATCCGGCGAAAGACCTCACTCCGCAGATCGTCCCGCTGAGACCATTCCCTCACCAGCAAGAGGCCGTAAGTCGCCGCGGCACCCCCATTCACCACGAAATCGGGGAGGACGACAACACCCCGCCGATGGAGCTCCTCCTCAATGGCCTCGGGAACCGGGATGTTGGCCGCTTCGACGACCATCCTGGCCCTCACCTCATCGATGTTTTCACGATTGATCGCATCCGGGATGGAGGCAGGGACAAGAAGGTCCGCTTCCCACTCGATCCAAGCTTCCCGGGGGACCTCTTCGGTCCCGGGAGGAAGGTGGGACCGGTTCATGATGCCTGCCTGGACCCCGGGCAACGCCTCCACGGCGAGGCCTTGCGGATGCCGGAGGGTCCCCCGCGCGTCGGCAACGCAGAGAACGCGGGCCCCTCGTCGAGTCATCTCCTCCACGACGACTCGTCCTACGCTTCCGAAACCCTGGATGGACACCGTGGGGGGGTCCTTGGACGAACCCACCCCCTCCCAGGCGGCCAACGCGGCTCGCGTGACCGCGAGTCCTGTAATCTCCTCGCCTATCTCCTTGAGGAACTGAACGTACTGAGGGCGAGGGGTTGGATGGTAACCCAGGCGACTGAGGGGGTCCGCCGCGTTCTGGTACGGGTCCTGACCCATCGCCCGATAGAGAACGGAAACGTCGTGTCCGCCAGTACCGAGGTCAGGACCTGTCACGATACGATCCCGCATTACGTTCGAAGCCGCCTGCCCGAATTCCCGGAGGACAGCTTCCTTGTCCGGCGAATCGGGATCCCCCCGAATCCCCAGCTTGGCGCCGCCGAAGGGCAGGTCGAGCATGGCCCACTTGCGGGTCATGGTAAGCGCCAGTCGCTCGATCTCTTCGAGGGTGACATCAGGAGTGAAACGGAGGCCGCCCGCGGCGAGACCTTCGCTCCATTGATCAACGACCACGAAGCCCTCGAGCCCGCGGGCGTCGAAGGTCCATCGGTCCGCAGCCCCCATGGGGGAGATAAAGAGAAGCGGACCTATTACGCTTGGGCCGCTCACCTTCGCACCATTAAATAACCATCTCTCCCCTCAACGGGCGGGACGCGTGGCCTAGTCTGGATATGGCACCGGCCTCCTAAGCCGGCGGTCGAGGGTTCAAATCCCTCCGCGTCCGCTATCTGGAGCGGACGGGCTAGGAGGTAACAACCCTCGACTTGGAGCAACGTAACTGATATAGCCCCCCTGGCATTCACCCCGCCATGGAAGCCGCAGGGGGGGAAGGGAGCACTTTTGATAGCCCAGCTAGCGGACGGGAAGAGAAGAAGAAGTGGATGAAGATGGGGGCGAAGATCACCATCTTCATCGTGATAGGGATCCTGTTTCTGGTCCTCTGGCCCTTCGCGTTCATCTGGGCATTGAACACCGTATTCTTGCTGGGCATCCCGCTCAACTTCTGGACGTGGCTGGCTACCGTGGTGATACTCCTAACGCTAGGGTTCCTGTTCTCATTTGGACGCAACACGTAGACGCGGGGTGAGGGCACAGGTTTAGGGGTTCGCCGCCCGGTTCTTCGTCTGTCTCGCGGCGGGTACCTGGCACACTAGTCTCAGGGCGTATCAGGCCTGCGCCTCGTTCCAGAGTTCCTGCGCCATCCGGGCGGAGGCTCGGGCCGCCTCCGGTTTCCCGGCGTCAAGAAACACCTTCGCCTTTACCCACCACAGACCTGGGTACCGAGGATCCAAGGCGGTGAGCCGAACAAGGTGAACCAAGGCCTCATCGTGCTGCCCGGTCACGGAAAGGTGTGCGGCCAACGCGAAGAGGGCGTCTGGATCGTCCTGGTCCTCCGTCAATCGCGATCGGGCGAGGCCAACCCTCTCCTCTAACGTTCCCCCGGCCTCGGCGAGTTCGTGACCGCAGCCAAAGCAGAGTTGATCCCCCGACTCAAGGAGCGTGTTGCACACGGGACACGTTACCGTCTCGCGGGGATCCAGCTCCCGCCGTAGTTGGTCCAGCGCCTCCTCCGCGCTTCCGAAACTCGAGGGCGTCTCCTCGGCCGTCGCGAGCAAGACCTGCGGAGCCAGGAGGGCCGCCTCCGAGGAGGCGTCCTCCGCCTGCGGCCAATCCTGGGCATCCTCTTCTAGCGGGGCTCGGTCGTCCTCAACCGAAGGCACCACATCCCCCCAGAGCAAGTCGCGAATCTGATCGAGGACGGGCGATCGGCCCTTTGGATCCATGACCTTAAGGGCGGCCTGATACGCCTGAGAGGCCCGGTCCTCCTTTCCCATCGCCACGTAGATCGTAGCGGCCTCCATCCAAAGATCCGGATTCATGCCGTTGACGCCCAACCTTGCCACCAGCTCGAAGAGCTGCTTCTCGGACGGCCCTGCCTGAGAAGCGCCTTCCTCCTCCCGCTCCTGGAGGTCAGCCATCCCACCGTCGGTTCAAGAAGTACGTCTTGATTCTTTACCCCCCATTATCAAAGTGGAAAGTCACCCGATCGCATGCTCAGATGGGGACCGGTAGGAGGTTCGGGAGCCCCCAGCCCAACAGGAGGAGGACGGCGTAGGCCAGGCTGAGGACAGCCGCGGCCACGGTCACCGCGCGACGCACCTTCTCCTTACGCCATCGAAGCAGAGGATAACTCACGCCGACGCCAAAGAGGATCATCCCCACGACAACGCCCACCGTGAAGGCCGTGACGCTGACCAGAAGGCCGCCAAGGGACGTCACGCCGAGGGCGACGATCAGCAGCAACAGCAGCTCGTCGTTGCTGGCGACCCCATGGACCACCCCGATGGAGAACATGGTCCCGTGGGCGCTGTGCTTGCCGGCGTGCGTGTGAAGGTGCCGGTGCTTGAAGAGCCCGTGCCAGTGCTCGTGCACGTGGAGGACGTTGAACTCCCAGAGGAGGGCGAGGACGCCGATCACAATCAGCATTCCCACGACGAGGAACTCCAAGACCGCGAACATTTCGGCGAGGAAGAACTCGCGAAAGGCGAACAGGATGACGGCCAGGGTCGCGGCCGTCACCATGTGGCCGAGGGCCCAGCTCACGCTCAAAAGAGAGGTCTTCTTCAGCCCTTTGCTCCGCGCGATGACGTTCGAAACCGCCACGAGATGGTCGGGGTCGTAGGCGTGTTTGAACCCCAACGCGATCGCGAGTCCAAGAAGGAAGAGAAATTCGTAGCCCATAGATGTCCCTGGCTTGAGGGCCTTTCTCGGCGTCTGTGATATTGTTCTCCGAGGCTTAAGGCTTAGCCTGGCCTGAGCCGCTGACAGGGGCGACGTATCTCTACAGCCGGCTGAACTCCTTCAGCTGGAGGTTGTGGCTCTTTCCCTGCAGGCGATACGTCACCTGGCGGAGGCCCGGATCGATCGTCACGTGGAAGGGCTGGTCCGCCAGAAGCGGGCGGTCCGCGGCGTCTTCCACTGCGCCCCAGAAGTCCACCCGGCTGCCGTTCTCCACCCGCTCAATTCGGCCGGAGAAGCCCAGTCGATCAAAGGCCTGCGCCTTCGGCGTGGCGGGATAGCCGGCCACCACGCGTTGATTGAGCATCCCATGGACCCGGTCTCCGTCGGTCAAGTGTCCTCGCAGGACGAGGGCGGCAAAGCGGGAGGGGGCCCCCGCGGGAACGGGGCCCTCGGCCGCAAAGCTAAGGGCCGCAGCACCGGTTCCGGACGACCACCCTCCCCCAAGGAGGCCAATAGGCGTAGTCGCGAGCGCGGCCGTACCCACCCCAGCCCCCACCAGCTTGAGGAAGTTCCTCCGATCTACTTTTTTCATCTCATCACCTGTGCGGGGGCGCCAGGTAGGGGAAGCGCCTCCGGAAACGTACGTCGTTCGCGTCGATTCCGTCGGTTGCTGCGGGGTTCCCCGTCACCACCTGCAGCGCCGTGTCAATGACATCGTCATCCAAGTTCCGGCCGTTCAAGAAGGCCGTTCGCTGTGACGTATCGACCGTGAGAATGTCGGGAAGGAGAATGCCGGCGATGGCCGCGGCATCGGCGGCCGACCGGCCGAAGGACGTCGTAAGGGTGTTGACCATGTCCGCAGTGAAGTCGTCTACGTCGTCCTCGGGGTCGGCTTCATTGAAGGCATTTTTGAGTCCCGAGGAGATGAGGACCGTGCTGATCGCAGGGCGACCCATTCTATCGATCTGATCGCTGCCTTCTACTGCGCCCCAAACGCCGATGGCGGGTCCATCGGGCGTTAGACGCTTCGTGGGCACCTCAAGGACGATGGCCGAGACGTTGGATCCGGCAAACGTGTCCTTCCCCGTCGGCGTTCCGCTAAGCACCCCGAGGTCGAAAAAGAAAGGGTCATCGCGGAGGCCTGCGAACACCTGGATTCCGTCCTCTCGGACGACCCGGTTGGTCCGTCCCTCCCCCTCGATCTCCCAATCATCTCCTTCGATCTCGAACTCAAACTCTTGGTTACGGCCTTCCGGTTCCTCGAACTCGAATTCGATTTCGATGTCTTCGTCCGCATCCCCGTCGGTATCGACGAGGATCTGATATTCCGTATCGTCGGAGAAGAATTGCCGCGTCCCGGCGGGAGACAAGGGATTCACCGCTAGGACGAGAACCATTTTGCTCCGACGCTGACGTCGTCTTCGCCCCCATCCCGGCGGGTGAAAGGCGTAGATGTCCGTGATGTCCCTATCACGGAGTCCGGCCACCGCGGGAGGGTCTGTATGATCCGCCATGTTTCCATTTCCTAGGTCGTCGAACGGATCTTGTTACTAGGGACTCGATTCCCTGGACCGTATCCATTCTCCGACCCGAGGCAGGCAGCCGATGAGCTTTGTATCACGACTTGTAACATCACCGATTACAACAACCGGACGAATGCAGGCCGTCGCCCGGGCAACCCGCTACGGTTGTAACGACTGCTGTTACCACAGACTCATAAATAGCTCCCCGAAGCATAGGTCGGAACCGGGCAAGCAATGCGGACCGAGGAAGTGATCGATCAGCTCCAACGTAGCGGGTTCTCCCAGAACGAGGCCCGACTCCTGATCAGCCTCGGGCGACACGGGTCTCCGACGGCGAGCGAGCTGGCCGCAGACACGGAACTGAACCGCGTCCAGGTCTACCGATCCCTGGAGGCCCTCGAGGCCCGTGGCTTCATCGACGTCTCGCTGGGTCGTCCCAAGCGATACGTGCCCCGACCCATGGAGGAGATCTTCGACGCCCTCGCGGACGAGCGACAGGCCGAGCTCGAGATCCTGGATCGAGCGCGACGAACCGTTCTCCGTGCGTGGCCTCGCATTATCCGGGAGGCGAAGTCGCCTCCCCTTCCCGTTCAAATCTTCAAGGGCCGGACGCAGGTCTATCGGGCCATCCGGAAGTACGTTAGCGAGTCCCAGAAGGAGGTTCTCGCGTTTACGACGACGAAGGGACTTCAGCGGTCCTATCGCGAAGGCATCAACGAGGTGCTCCTCGATGTCATGGCCCGGGGCGTGAAGGCCCGCCTCGTCGTGGACATCGATGAGTCGAATCTGGCCCTCATGGACCGGGTGGCTCGCCGGGTCCCCCTCCGTCACGTCGATTGGCAACGGGGGCGATTCATACTGTTCGATGGCGAGTCCATCCTGGCTTTCCTGGTCCAGGATGAAAGAACCTTGCAGGGGAAGGCGGAGACCGCCCTCTGGACCAACAGCGAGGACTACGTGAAGGCCCACCTCGAAATCTTCGAACAGGGATGGGCCTCGGGCCTCCCTGCCGAGGAGCGAATCGCCAGCCTCCATGCGTAGGAGACCCCGGGATCAGTCCTCAGGTCCCAGCGCTTCTAGGAGACCTTGCGCAGCTTCCCGAGGACTCGCCTCCTTCGCAAGCACCCTATCGACCCAGTCCGAGAACGCCTCTCCGGATCGCAACCCAAGACCGCGAGCCTGGACCCCCTCCGCAAGGGCCCCCAGAATCTCCCGCTCGACCCGCGTCCGCCGCTTGGTCTCTAGCCGACCGGACTCGTCTAGGTGGGCGAAGTGTGCCTCAATCTGGTCCGCAACCTCCGAGACGCCCTCGTCTCGCAGCCCCGACGCCAGGAGGACCGGGGGCACCCAACCCGTCTCTTCCCCCATCCCCACCATGACTTCCAGGTCCGCCGCCACCGCCTCCGCACCGCCGCGGTCTGCCTTGTTGACCACGAACAGGTCCGCCACCTCGAAGATCCCGGCCTTGAACGCCTGCACGTCATCCCCCGTCCCGGGCATCAGGAGGACGACCATGGTGTGGGTGAGGGCCGCCACCTCCACGTCCGTCTGGCCTACCCCCGCGGTCTCAACGAAGATGATGTCGCTCCCATAGGCGTCCAGTACGTTGATGGCATCCGAGGTCGCGGCCGAGACGCCTCCCAAGCGCCCCCGCGTTCCCATGGACCGAATGAAGACCCCCTCGTCCGCCGTCAGGTCCCCCATCCGGACCCGGTCCCCAAGGAGGGCGCCCCCTGTGAGGGGGGAGGTGGGGTCGACCGCGATGATGCCGACCGTCTTTCCCCGGCGTCGAAAGGCCTGCGCCAACCGATAGATCAGCGTGCTCTTCCCGGATCCGGGCGGGCCGCTGACGGCGACCGTCTGCGCCTTCCCGGTCTCCCTGTAGACGGCTCGGATGACCTCCGTCGCCTCCTCGTCCCCGTCCTCGATCAGGGAGATGAGCTTCGCGGCGGCCCGCTTGTCCCCCGCGAGGAGGGCCTCCACTAGGGACATGCCGCTAGTTCCCCGCGTGCTCCTGGATATAGGCGACGACTTCCTTCAGCGAGGTGCCCGGCCCGAAGATCTTCTCGATGCCCGCTTCCTTGAGGGCGGCCACGTCATCGGGAGGGATGATGCCCCCGCCGATGACCAGGACGCCCTCCATTCCCCGCTCCCGAAGGAGCGTGGCCACCCGCGGGAAGAGCGTCATATGCGCCCCCGAGAGGGAACTGAGCCCCACCGCATCCACGTCCTCCTGAACCGCGGCCTCCACGATGTCCTCCGGCGTCTGGTGCAGGCCGGTATAGATGACCTCCATCCCGGCGTCCCGCAGGCCGCGGGCGACCACTTTTGCTCCTCGGTCGTGGCCGTCCAGCCCCGGCTTCGCCACCAGCACCCGGATCTTTCCCACGCCAACACCTAGTAGATGAGGGGCTCCTCATAGACGCCGAAGACTTCCCTGAGCGTCGAGACCGTCTCGCCAAGGGTCACGCCCGCGCGGACGCCGTCCAGGATCAGCGGCATGAGGTTCGCCTCGCCCTCTGCCCCCTTCCTCAGGGCGGCAAGGGCCCGCTCGACTTTCTTTGAATCCCGATCGTCCCGGAGGGACTCGAGGCGGTGCAGCTGCCGCCGTTCGGCGGCCTTGTCGATCCGCTGATACTCGACGACCTCCGGCTCGTCCACCGTGAAGGCGTTGACCCCGACGATCCTTCGCTCCTCCTTCTCGATCTCCCGCTGGTACCGGTACGCCGCCCGGGCGATCTCCCGCTGATAGAAGCCCCGTTTGATCGCGGGGATGACGCCCCCGAGCTCCTCAATCCGATCGAAGTAGCGGTAGGCCTCCTCCTCCATGTGATCCGTCAGCCATTCCACGTAGTAGGAGCCGCCCAGGGGATCCGCCGTGTTGGTGACCCCGCTCTCATGGGCCAGGACCTGCTGGGTCCGGAGGGCGATGCGGACGGCCCGCTCGGTCGGGACGGCCCACGCCTCGTCCATCGAGTTCGTGTGGAGGGACTGCGTGCCGCCGAGGATGGCCGCAAGGGCCTGGATGGTCACCCGCACGATGTTGATCTCCGGTTGCTGCGCCGTGAGGGAAACACCCGCCGTCTGGGTGTGGAAGCGCATCCACCAGGACCGAGGCTCCTTCGCCCCGAAAGTGTCCCGCATCTCCCGGGCCCAGATCCTGCGGGCGGCCCGATACTTCGCGATCTCCTCGAAGAGGTCGTTGTGGGCGTTGAAGAAGAAGGAGAGGCGGGGGGCGAAGGCGTCGACGTCCAGGCCGCGCTCGAGGCTCCACTTGACGTACTCGAAGCCGTTGGAGAGCGTGAAGGCGAGCTCCTGAATCGCGGTGGCCCCCGCCTCCCGGATGTGGTACCCGCTGATGCTCACGGGGTTCCACAGGGGCAGCGCCTTGGCCCCGTACTCGATCGTGTCCACCACGAGCCGCATGTGGGGCTCGGGCGGGAAGAGCCACTCCTTCTGGGCCTGGTACTCCTTCAGGATGTCGTTCTGGATGGTCCCGCGGAGCACGGCGGGCGAGATCCCTCGCCCTTCGGCCATGGCGATGTACATGGCCCATAGGACGGCGGCGGGCCCGTTGATGGTCATCGAGGTGCTGATCTGATCCACCGGGATGTCCTGGAAGAGGATCTCCATGTCCCGGAGGGAGGAGACGGCCACCCCACAGATGCCGAACTCCCCCTCGGCCTCTCGGTCGTCCGTGTCCAGACCGTAGAGCGTGGGCATGTCCACGGCCACGCTGAGGCCCGTCTCCCCGTGCTCCAAGAGGTATCGGTAGCGGATGTTCGTGTCTTCGCAGTCCCCGTGCCCGGCGAACTGCCGCATCGTCCAGAGGCGTCCCCGGTACATGGTGGGATGGACGCCGCGGGTGAACGGATACTCCCCGGGAAAGCCCAGGTCCTTCAGGTAGTCGAAGTCCGGGATGTCGAGGGGCGTGTAGAGTCGCCCCACCTCCTCGCTGGAGGTGGTGAGAAAGCGCTCCTTCCATTCCGGGCGGGATCGGAGGGAGGCCGCGAGGTCCTCCTTCTCCCACGCCTCACGAGCCGCCTCGATATCCTTCCGGCTACGAGAATCGACCATGGTAGCCCAGACGCCCAATCTAGGGTCCGAGTCTATTTTTATCTTCCGATGAAGTCGGGGGCGGGCACTGGCTCGTCCTCCGGCTTGTCCACGGTGACCTGCCTCGCGGACATCCCCCGCGCGTAGGCGGCGTGGATCAGCAGCTCGAAGGCCTCGCCGACGCTCTTCCCCGTCTTGGCGCTGGTGTAGAAGTGGGTGGCATCCCAATGCTCCGCAAACGCCTTGACCTCCTTCTTCGTCACGTCCGACTCCTTCTTCAGGTCCTCCTTGTTGGCGAGGATCACGATCGGAAGCGTGCCGACGGCGTTAGAGACCCCCTCGAGCCAGCCGTGGAGAGCCTCTAGGGTTCCCTTCCGCGTTGTGTCGAGGACCGCGAACACGCCGTTCGCCCGGTAGAAGTAGGCGTCTCGGAGGAGGTCCATGAACCCCTTGCGGCCCATGATGTCCCAGATGACGGCGTCCACGACGGCGGGCTCCCCCTGGGTCCCCTCCAGCTCGATGGTCTTCTTGCTGATCAGGGTGCCGATGGTCCGGATGTAGTCG
>JBHIBW010000063.1:0-9535 GCA_046759265.1 Thermoplasmata archaeon | reverse complement strand
CCTTCGCCCGGACCTCCTCCTCCTTCTTGGAAATCTCGGACTTCAGGGTCTCCAGCCGCTCCTTGAGCTTGGCCTCCTCCACGGAGCCGGCCTGGTTCCGGGCCGCTGTTGAGCGCTTCTTGTCCTGTTCGAGGAGTTTCTCACGATAGATGAGGTCCTCCTCCCGCCGGAGGAGCTCCTCCTCCTTGTACGCGAGGGGCTCCTTGATCTTGTCGACCTCGTCCTGCTGGACCGCCATCTCCTCCCGGAGGCGTTCCATCTCCTGCTCCTTCAGGATGATGTCCCGCTCCTTGAGCTGTAGGTCCCGCGCCTTCTGCGTGAGCTCCGCGCTGACCTCCTCGCTCTGGCCGCTGAGTTCCATGGCCTCGGCCTTGAGCTTGGCCTCGATCTTCTGACGCTCCACCTCCCCCTCCAGATCGATGACCTGCTTCTTCATGTCGGCTTCCCGGTCGAGGTACTCCCGCTCCTTCTCGGCCAGCTCGGCCTTCAGTCGGCGTTCCAGTTCGGCATCGGAGACCCGACTGGCCCCCGAACGAAGGTCGGCTTCCAACGCCTGGAGCTCCTTCTCCTTCGCCGCCAGGGTCTCCTCCTGCTCGGCAAGCTGGACCTCAACCTCCTTCAGGGCCTTGGCGTCCGCGGGGAGCTCGGCAATCTTTCCCGCGAGCTCGCCCTTCAACCGCTCGACCAGGTTGTTTGCCTTCTCCAGCTCGATCTCCTGAATCCGCCTCGCCTCCTTCTCCTCGGCGAGGCGACGCTTCGCCTCGGGGCCCTCCTCCTCCTTCTGCGTCTTGACGTACTTCATCACGGCCACGGAAGACTTCTTCATGTGCTCGAACTCGCCTTCGAGTTCCTTCCGCTGCCGTACTTCGAGCTGGAGCTTTCGGTTGAGCTTGGCAATCTCTTCCAGGTAGGCCAACGGGTCGACGCGGCCCCCCTTGACCTTGGAGAGCTCGGCCTTCACCGCCCGCTTCATGGCCACGAGCTCGGCCCGGAGCTCCTCGATGTCCTTTTCCTCGTCCTCAGCGAGGGTGGATTCGTCCCCCATCTCGTCGATGGCCGGCTCGGACTGCGCGAGCCAGTCGTCCAGGCCCTGCTCGTCCCCCTTGAGCCAACGCTCGAGGGCTTCCGGGCCCTGGATCGTCGGGGCGGACGCGGGTGGGGGACTCGGGGCCTCCTTCGCGGCCGGCGTGTCCTTCGGGGAATCTGATGACTCTTTCGGCGAAGGGCTTGCGGAAGCCGCCTCCGCCTTCGGTGGGGGGGAGACCTTGCCTTCAATCCACGTGTTGAGCTCGCCCTCTTCCCCTTTGAGCCAGGCGACGAGAGCGTCCTTGTCCATCTGGTCGGGGGGGACGCTGGAACCGGGGCTCTTCCCGTCGGAATCGGCCTTGACCTGCAGCTTCCCGTCCACGGTTTCGTGCCGGGCGCCGCAGGAAGAACACTGGCCGTCTGGCCGCAAGCCGCTGCCGCACACGATGCACAGGGCCTGCGCTTCCTGGCCCTGTTCTTCGTTCGCCATCAAGGAGGAGCACCTCTAGAACACGGCGGTGCCTGGGTTCCAGTCCAGTCCGAAGAAGACGTGAGGCTAGGGGGTAATAAGGGCGGGGGCTAAATTATCACTTTTGAAGAGGGGGTCTCATGCCTTGGCGTAGATCTGGATGGGTTTTCCCTGCTTCCCGTCGTCGACGAGGAACTCCAGCTCCTCCACCCGCTCCATGAGCTTCGCGGCCACGGCGAGGTGGGCCCAGACGGGCACGCAGCCACGCATCTGAACGCGCTTCCCCTCATAGCGGGCGAAGTCCACCTTCTCCAGCTGCGCGCCGAAGTCGTCCAGGCGCACGAGGCCCAGCAGTTCCGAGAGGTCCAGTATCTCCTTCATGAGGCTCCCTTCACACGTAGAAGGATTCGCCGCAGGCGCAGGTCCCCTGGGCGTTGGGGTTCTTGATCTTAAACCCGGCGCCCATCAGGCCCTCCGAGTACTCCATCTTCGAGTTCATGACGTAGAGGGCCGACATGGGGTCCAAGAGGACTTCCACCCCTCGGGTCTCCCAGACGATGTCCTTCTCCTCGGCCGCGTCCGCGAAGTCCACGTTGTAGGACATCCCCGAGCAGCCTCCGCTGACGACCTTGACCCGGATACGGGGCTCATCCAGGCCCTGCTTCTCCGCCAGCTCCTTGAGTTTCACAGCTGCCGGCTCTGTCACCTCGAAGGTGGGTTTGGCCTGCATGCATCCTCGAGCGATTTCATGCTGCGGTCGCGTAATAAAGCTTGGCCCGCGGGTCTCGGAATGGAGAGGGAAACCCCGGAGCTTGGCGCGCTACAAGCGGACGAAATGTTCTCATATCGGGGAAAGCTAGCGCGCCACGGTGGAAGGATGGCGGAGAAGGACGCGCTGCTGAGCCACAGGCTGCACCACGTCGACCTGGAACAGGCGGCCACGATCGCGGAGCTGGTGGAGCAGTTCCGTATGGGTGCCTTCCAGAGTCGGGCCCTCGGGACGGCTGCACACATCCTGGAGGAGGCGTTGGCCGACCACGCACGACCTACGATGTTCCTCGGCGTGGCCGGGGCGATGGTCCCGGGGGGCATGCGCAAGGTCATCAGCGACATGATCCGGAACGGGCTCGTCGATGTCCTCGTGACCACGGGCGCCATCGCCTACCACGACTTCTACGAGGGGCTCGGGCACCATCACTACCGGGGCCACCCGGGGATGGACGACGTCCAGCTGCGTGAGCACTTCATCGACCGCATCTACGACAGCCTGGCCGACGAAGCGGTCTTCCGAGACATCGATGCCATGATCGCCGAGATCGCGGACGGGTTGGAACCTCGGGCGTACTCCACGCGCGAGTTTCTGGCCATCCTGGGGGAGCGGCTCGACGACGAGACGTCCATCGTCCGCGCGGCCTACCAACACGGCGTCCCCTACTTCGTCCCCACGTACCACGACAGCGGCATCGGCATCGGCCTCGTCAGCCACCTGAAGGACCGGGCTGAGCAGGGGGAGGAGCCCGCACGGATCGACCTGGTCCGGGACAACTACGAAATTGCCCAGATCCTCTGGAAATCCTCCGCCCGGGCCGAGTTCCTTATCGGGGGCGGGGTCCCCAAGAACTACATCCAGCAGGCCGAGATCACGGCCGAGACCCTAGGACACGACCCGGGCGGCTTCGACTTCGCTGTCCAGATGACCATGGACGTCCCTTACTGGGGCGGCCTGTCGGGGGCCACGTTCGAGGAGTCCAAGTCCTGGGGGAAGATCCAGCCCGAGGCCCGGACGGCCCAGGTCTACGTGGAGGCGACCATCGGCCTCCCCTTGGTCGTCGGCTACCTCTTCCAGCGAGGCGTCCCCCAGCGGAGGAAGCGCAGGACCTTCACCTGGGAGGGGCAGGAGCTGGCGAGCCTCGAGTAGCGGAAATCGGTCACTGCACGATCAGGAGCACGTCCTCTTTCCCGACCGCGTCCCCGGGGACCACGAGAAGCTCTTGGACCTCCCCGTCGGCGGGGGAGGGGATCTCGTTCTGCATCTTCATGGCCTCCAAGATGAGGAGGGGGGTGCCCCGTTGCACCCGCGCACCCTCGTCGACGAGCAACGCGATGACCCGGCCAGGCATGGGCGCGCGAACGGGGGTCGCGACCGCCCCCTCCGGGACGGGTCGTGGGGCAAGAGCAGACGAAGAGAGAAATCCGCGGAACGCCACGTCGAGGGGCGTCCCGTTCAGGAACAGGCTTCGACCGTCGAGCCGGAACCGGTACCGGCTGTGATTGAGAGAGACCCGGTAGCCGCCGTCCTGGGTCTGGACCTCGGGGGTGAATTCCTCCCCTCCGATGCGTACCTGGAGGTCCTCGTCGACCTCCACCTGGTATGGCTCTCCCTCAAACACCACGTCGAAGCGTAACGTCATGGTTGCGTCCCCGATGCTGCTCCTCCCGTCCCGTGCGGGTCCACGCCTTGGGCGAACGGGATCGAATAGGGAAGGCCTCCATCCGACGGGGGATCGTGCCTTCCGACGCGACTGCGGCGGCGGCCAGGGCGGCCACGAGGGTTCGCCGATCCCGCTCCTTCCGCTGCCGTGCCTCCTCCAGCGACTTGACGATCCCCCGTTCCTCGATGAAGCGGATGGAGAGGTCCCCCCTCCGGAACGCCTCATCCCGCAGGACCGCCTGATGGAAGGGCACGTTCGTCGAGATCCCTTGGAGTACGGTCTCCCCCAGGGCTCGGTCCATCCGTTGCCTGACCTGCTTCCGGTCCGCCCCGTAGGCGATGATCTTGGCGACGAGGGGGTCGTACGAGGTGGTCACCTCGGTGCCCACCTGCAGGGCCGTGTCGACCCGGATCCCCGGACCCGAGGGGAGTCCCAGATGGGTCAGGCGTCCGGGGGAAGGGAGGAACCCCCGATAGGGGTCCTCCGCGTTGATCCGGCACTCCAGCGCCCACCCTCGGAGCGCGACCTCCCCCTGCTCGAGGGAGAGGGGTTCTCCGGCCGCCAGGGCAAGCTGTTCCGCGACGATGTCAATCCCAGTGAGCCATTCCGTCACGGGGTGCTCCACCTGGAGTCGGGCGTTCACCTCGTTGAAGTAGAAGTTCCCCTCGGAGTACACGTACTCGATCGTTCCCGCGTTCGCGTAGCCCATGGCCTCCGCCGCGCGGACCGAGAGGGCGCCGATCTGCTCGCGAACCGCCTCGTCGACGACCGGGGAGGGCGCCTCCTCCATTAGCTTCTGATACCGACGCTGGATGGAACACTCCCGCTCGCCGAGGTGAACCGTGCGCGTTCCGTCGGAGAGAATCTGGAACTCGATGTGGCGGGCCTGCGTGTGGTATCGCTCCAGAAAGATGTCCGAGACGTCGAAGGCGGACCGCGCGAGGGATTGCGCCTGTTCCAGCGCCGGAGCCAGGTTGTCCGCGTCCCGCACCACCTCCATCCCGATGCCGCCGCCGCCTCCAGACACCTTCAAGATGACCGGATACCCCACCGCCTCTGCGGCGTCCGCGGCCTCGTCGGGCGAGGTCAGCGGGCGGTCGGATCCGGGAGAGAGGGGGAGGCCCAACTCCTTCAGCACGGCCTTGGATCGCAGCTTGTCGCCGGCCACGTCCATGGCCTCGGCGGGGGGACCGACGAAGACGATCCCGGCCTCATCGCAGGCGCGGACGAAGGCGGGGTTCTCCGCGAGGAACCCGTATCCGGGGTGGATGGCCTCCGCCTCCGCCTTCTGGGCGATAGACACGATGGCCCGGATATCGAGATAAGCGCGCAGGGGGTCCTCGGACGGTACCTCGTACGCTTCGTCCGCGTAGAATCGGTGGGTCGACCCCGCATCGGCTCTGGAGTAGAGCGCGACCGTCGCGATGCCCAACTCACGACAGGTACGCATGACGCGCAGGGCGATCTCTCCCCGATTCGCCACCAGGACCCTGCGAAACATCGCGCACGCGTGATGCGGCTTCATTATTTAAAGGCGACGTGGCGTCGAAGGCCAGTTCGCTGATTGACGACACGTTACAGGGGGATGTTGCCGTGCTTGCGGAGCGGCGCGGCCTCCCGCTTGTCCAGGAGCGTCTGGAGGGCTCGGATGACGTAGGGACGGGTGTCTTGGGGTTCGATCACGTCGTCCAGGTAGCCGACCTCGGCGGCGACGTAGGGGTTCGCAAACTTCTCCTTGTACTCGGCCACGAGTTCCGCCTCCCGGGCCGCCGGGTCCTTCGCGGCGGCGATCTCCTTTCGGAAGATGATCTCGACGGCCCCCTGGGGTCCCATCACGGCCAGCTCCGCCGTCGGCCAGGCGACGTTGTAGTCGCCCCCGATGTGCTTGGAACACATGACGTCGTAGGCACCGCCATAGGCCTTCCGGGTGATGGCCGTGACCTTCGGCACGGTCGCCTCGGAGTAGGCGTAGAGGAGCTTCGCCCCGTTGCGGATGATTCCGCCGAACTCCTGGGCGGTTCCCGGGAGGAACCCAGGGACGTCCACGAACGTCAAGAGGGGGATGTTGAAGCAGTCGCAGAAGCGGATGAAGCGGGCCGCCTTGACAGAGGAATCGATGTCCAGCACACCGGCAAGGACCTGGGGCTGGTTCCCGATAACCCCGATAGGGTGTCCGTCCATCCGTGCGAAGCCGACCACGATGTTCTTCGCCCAGTGTTCCTGCACCTCCAGGAAGTCCCCCGCGTCCACGACCTTATGGATGACCTCCCGCATGTCGTACGGCTTCTCCGGATCGTCGGGAACTACGGCGGTCAGGTCCGCGTCCCTGCGGTCGGGGGGGTCCCCTGCGTCCAGCACGGGTGGATCCTCCATGTTGTTGGGGGGGAGGAAGGAGAGGAGACGGCGCACCGTGTAGAGGGCCTCATCCTCATTCTCCGCCGCGAAGTGGGCCACCCCGCTCCGTTCATTGTGCGTCGCGGCGCCCCCCAACTCCTGGAAGCTGACGTCCTCGCCGGTGACCGTCTTCACCACATCGGGGCCTGTCACGAACATGTAGCTCGTCTCGCCGACCATGATCACGAAGTCCGTCAGGGCGGGGGAATAAACGGCACCCCCCGCCGCCGGGCCCATGATCACGGAGATCTGCGGGACCACCCCGGATGCGCGGACGTTGCGGTAGAAGATGTCGGCGTAGCCGCCCAGTGAGAGCACCCCCTCCTGAATTCGGGCGCCGCCCGAGTCGTTCAGGCCGATGATCGGGGCCCCCACCTTGGTCGCCGTGTCCATCACCTTGACCACTTTCTTGGCAAACATCTCGCCCAGGGAGCCGCCGAGGACCGTGAAGTCGTGGGAGAACACGTACACCAGGCGGCCGTCGAGGGCGCCATACCCCGTTACCACGCCGTCGCCCGGGGTTCGCCTGGCGTCCATCCCGAAGTCGGTGATGCGGTGGACCACGAAGGGGTCGAGTTCCACGAAGGACTCGGGGTCCAGGAGAACGTCCAGCCGCTCCCGCGCCGTGAGCTTTCCCTTATCGTGCTGCTTCTGAACGTTCTCTTCGCCTCCGCCGGCTCGTGCCGCGTCCTTTCGGGCCCGCAGATTCTCGATTCTATCGTCGGTGGGCATCGAAGGCCACCGGGGCCGCCAAGGGACCCTGCCAATATCCCTTTTGTGGGATGCCTACCGACGCGTCTCCACGGTGAGAGCGAGCTCGACAGGCGCGCCGAGAGGGAGTTCCGCCACACCCACCGAGAGCCGAGCCGGAACTCCGGCGTCGCCCAGGACTTCGACGAGGAGGTCGGTTGCCCCATCGGCCACGGCTGACTGCTCTTGGAAGCCCGGAGCGGAGGCGACGTACACCTCGGCTCGCAGGACCTGTCCGATGCGACCGAGCCCCTTCAGGTGCTCCCGGAGGATGCTCAAGGCCAGGAGAGCGCAGGTACGGGCCGCCTCGTATCCTTCCTCTACGGTGAGGTCTTCCCCGAGTCGTCCCTTCGCCTGGAGCTGGCCTTCCACCATCGGGACCACCCCGGATGTATAGGCCAGCCGTCCGCTGCGTCGGAAAACGGTGTAGTTGGCCACCGGCGCCGGGGCTCGGGGAAGTCGACGTTCCCAGTCCTCCAGAGTGGGAACCATGACGCAGGCAGGGGCCACATGCATAAAATGCCTCTCGGCAAGCGGCGGCTGGATCCGGATGGGGTGCCTGCCATTCAGCCGGGCGATCGAAGGGTTCCTTCGGTCACCTCGACCACCTCGCCAGAGGACTGCCGGAGGATCAGCGCTCCGGAATCGGCAACGTCGATCGCGCGGCCCCGCAGGGTTCCCTCCGTCGTCTCTACGACCACATCGCGACCCAGGGTCACGCATCGATCCCGATACGCCTGGGTCACACGGGTGGGGTCCTCCAGACCTTCCAGGCGGTCGCGGAGGGCCGAAAGGAGGCGTGCGAGGAGTTCTTCGTTGTCAACGGGGGCAGAAATTTCATCGCGCAGGGTCGTGGCGGGCGTGTCCAGCTGAGGCAGAAGGCGATCCAGGGGGACATCTGAGTTCACCCCAACCCCGATGACAACCCAATACGCCTCCCGCACGAGGAGGCCTTCCACCAGGATCCCCGCTACCTTCGCGCTGCCCACCTGCACGTCGTTGGGCCACTTCACGCCCGAAGGGACGTTCCAGCCTTCCAGGGCGTCGACCACCGCAAGGGAGGCCGCCATGGAAAGGAGGGGAGTCCGCTCCAGCGCCTCCCGAAGGATCACGGAGACGTAGAGGCCACCTCGGGGCGAGGCCCAACCGCGTCCGAACCGTCCCTTGCCCGCGACCTGCCTCTCGGCGACAACAACCGTCCACGGTTCGGCCCCGTCCGCGATCAGGGTCTTGGCTTCCTCATTCGTCGAGTCAACCACCGTCCGACGAACAAGCCGGCCTGCCACCGCGAATCGCCACGTCTATTGAGCTGAGCTCGGCACCGGTTCGGGCCTGGGAGCTCGCGACACCTCCAGACTCCGGAGGAAGCCCACGAACATGATGGCGATGCCGATGAGGAGGAAGATGTACAATAGTTCGGCCTGGCCCAAGGTGGTCAGGGTGCCTCCGGTGGCCATCAGGCCGGCCCCAGCAGCAATGAGCAGGTTGTAGCTCCAACGGGTGCGATACCAGGAGTATACCGCCCCGCCGATCAGGGCGGCCGCTCCCGGGATATTGAAGAAGAACGAGAGCCTTCTCGCGATACCGGTCAAGGCGTCGTCTCCCACGACCCGTCCGGGCTGACATACCGCCTGTTCCGCTCCCTCTCCGCAGAGAATCCGATCGGGCTGGGATTCCGAAACCGCAATCGGTGCCGTGACGATGAGGAAGAGGAAGATCGGGAAGAAGACGATAATGTAGGCCAGGAAGGCATGTCCAACTTTCTTGCTGGCAAGTAGATAAACGGTTCCGAGGCCCAAAACTGCTACCAGGGTAGGATGTAAGACAACATAGCTCTTGTAGAGAGAGACGGTCCAGCCTCCCGTGACCTCTGATATGAACTCGATGCTCGAGGCCAAGGTGAAGAGGGCCAGCCCGATTCCCCAGGCAAGCTGGTAGACCTTCCTCTTCGCAGCGAACTGCCGGAAGACCATTCCGGCGAAGACGCCGCTGACGATGGCAGAGCCCAAGGCCAGGTAGGCGTTAATCCCCACCACGGCGGGGCTAACGGGCACCCGATAATAAACGTGTGTGGCTCCTTAGGGACCTTCCCGGAGCTCGATCAGGACGCCACGTGCCGAAGCCGGGTGGACGAAGTTGATCTTGGCTCCCCCTTCCCCGGCATGCGGGCTGTCGTAGACGAGACGGACCCCCGCCGCCACCAGCTCGCGAGAGGCCTCCTCGATGTCCTCCACCTCCAGGGCCACGTGGTGGACCCCTTCGCCGTGGTTCTGAAGGAATTGGCCGATGACACTGTCCTCCTCGGAGGGTTCCAAGAGCTCGATCCGCGTCCGTCCAACGGGGAAAAGGGCGACCCGCACCTGCTCCGAAGGAACGCTCTCCACTGAAGAAGGCTGGAGTCCGAGCCGTTCGTACGCCTCGATGGCTCCCGCGAGATCGGTCACCGCAACCCCAATGTGGTCGA
>JBHIBW010000062.1:0-9822 GCA_046759265.1 Thermoplasmata archaeon | reverse complement strand
GCTCCAGGACGTTGTCGATGATCCGTTCCGCGTACCCAAAGAAGTTGAGGATGTGCTGGGCCATCGCCCGTGCCTCATCCTCCCTCATCCCCTCGCGATCGATGCTGTTTCGAATCGCCCGGGTCAGTTCCTTGACGGTCAGGGCCCCCTCCAAATTTTCCCCAATATCAACGGCCAAGGGTTCTCCACTTCCCTTGAGCCAGTCCATTGGAACGATGACCTATATGAACGTTCCGTCCCGCCGTCGGTTCGCCTCGTTATCGCTTCCCGCAACAAAAGACTAAATCCGCAGGTCCCATAGGAAAGGCCGGAGGACCGGGGCGGGCGCGTCATGACCGACGAGGAACCGGAAGGGGGCCTCATGCGCGAGATCCAAGACATCCGCGTCCAGCTCGACGAGTTGGAGGCGCAGCTCGAGGCGGCCGCTCGCCGGGAGGTGAAACCGACCGCGGGGCAGATTCCCACCTTCGTGGAGGGGCTCGACGCGGCCCTCGGCGGGGGCATCCCGGAAGGCCACGTCGTCTTGCTCCACGGCCCGACCGGGACGATGAAGACGTCCCTCGCGCTCTACCTCCTCGCCAAGAACCAGGCGCAGGGCCTACGCTGTCTCCACCTGAGCCTCGAGGAGGACCGTGGGAGCCTCCGTCGTACCCTCTCGGGGCTGGACCTCGAACCGGAGGATTTCATCGTCGACATCGCCAGCCTCCGGGCGGAACACGGGCTGGCGGAGGAGGCGGGCGATTGGCTGGACATCCTCCTCGCCTACCTGGAGCGCAAGGCCCGGGACGGCTTGGACCTCCTGGCCCTGGACCCCCTGGATGCCCTCTTCGACATGGCCCAGATCCGCGCCCCTCGCCAGGCCCTCTTCCGATTCTTTCGCTTCCTCCGGGACGCGGGGATCACGGCCCTGCTCATCGTCGAGGACCCGGCCTTCCCTCGGGGGGAGGATCGGGTGGCCGATGGGGTGTTGGAGGTGACCCAGCGGGAGCTGGAAGGTGGCCTGGTGTCCCTCTGGATGCGGTGCGTGAAGATGCGCCACGCGGCGCACTCGCGGGACTTCCATCGACTGGAGTTCCGAGACGGCGCGTTCCGGGCGCGGCCCCTGTTGTCCCTGTGAGGACTCAATAGGCGTTCTTGACCTTCGCCCGGTCGATCTTGATGCCGTCGGGCGTCGCCAGGAGGAAGTTGCGGCCCAGGGCCGCCACGTCCCCGCCGGTGTCCCGCGCCACGGCCTTCAGCTCGCTCGTGACCCGTTTCAGGGCGAGCTCGTCGTTCGCGATGGGGCTGTAGTCGATGACGACCACGCTCCCCTCGTAGAGGAGGCTGTTCATCAGCCCCAGGTCCTCCTCCCGGTACACCTCGACGACCCGGACCATGGCCTTGGTCGGTCCCGCTTCCCCCTCGTAGGGAAGCTCACTCAGGTCGACGTATTCGCCCTCGCTGACTGGCCCGTGATCCACAAGCTTCTTTAGCGGTTTGAAGAGGCCCATCCCAATCCCTTCTGGAGGGCCGGCATTTCGGCATGCCTTCTTAAACGTATCGGCGAGACGGATCGGGCTCCGGGTGGGCCGCCTCAACCCTTATGGCTGCCTCCGTCGATGGTCTGTCATGGCCGATCGAGACCCGGAGTGTGTCTTCTGCGGGATTGTAGCCGGCGAGATTCCCGCTTCCGTCGTCTACGAGGACGACCGCGTGGTCGCGTTCCTGGACATCCGTCCGGTGAACCCCGGCCACCTGATGGTCATCCCCCGAGGGCACGCGACCCTCCTGGCGGACGTGGACGAAGAGACGGGCGCCCACGTGTTCCGGGTCGCCCACCGGCTCGCCCGGTCGCTTCGGGACTCCGGCCTCCGATGCGAGGGAGTTAACCTCTTCCTCGCGGACGGCGAGGCCGCTTTCCAGGAGGTTCCTCACCTGCACCTGCACGTGTTCCCTCGGTTCAAGGGAGATGCCTTCAAGATCGACGCGGACTGGGACACGCACCCGTCGCGGGAGGAGCTGGAAGCGGTCGCGGCCGTGGTCCGGGAGGCGTACGAGGGCCGCTTCGGCCCCCGGGAGAATCCAACGCGGCGGGGGTAGGGTTCACTCCTCCGCGAGCTTCCAGAGCCGGTCCCCGACGTGGTGCACGGATTCCACGGCTTTGCCTTTGCGTCCGGCGACCATCGCGGGCCCCGGGAGGAGGGCCCGCCCGACCGCTAGGGGCACGCCGTTCGCCTCATCACGGACCCAGACGAAGTCGCCGGGCTCGATCTTCGGATCCGCCTCGACGATGCCGGGGGCCATGACATCCGCCCCGTTGTACACGAAGGGAACCGCGCCTGCGTCGACCGTCACGTACCGCTTCGTGGGTCGGCTTCGCAACAGGCCTCGAACGGAGGGCGCCGGAACCGCGTCGAACAGGAGGGCCACGATGTCCCCCCCTTCGTAGAGCACATCGTACGCGGGTCCTTCCGCCCGATCGACGCTGGCCTCGGCGGTGAAGGGGGACACGCCGAACGTGGATTCCAGGCGCCCGTGCAGGGCGGCGACCTCCTTCCGTCGCAGGCGCCTTCGCTTCCGGAACCGCAGGATGACCACGGGGTCTCAAGCCCCCCTCCGCTTATAGAATTGGGCCGTGCGAACGGCCCGTCCACGCTTAAATAGCCAGGCAGGCCTAACGCCACCTCCATGCCAGGCGACCCGGGCCAGGCCTTCGACAAGTCCCGGAGCATGGAGCTCCCTCGGAGCGTGGTCATCGGCCATCGGGCGGTCGAGGACGCGGGAAAGGTCAGTCGCCGTCTCCATCTTCGATCGCCGACCCTCATCGTCGAGGATCCCATCACCCGAAAGGTCGCCGGGAATCGGGTGGGCCAGGTCCTGCAGGAGGAAGGAATCGAATCGCAGCACCACATCATCGAGGAGGCCAGCCTGAAGGAGACGGAGGTGGTCGGGGCCCTCCTGAAGGAGCGGGGCATCACGGCCGTCCTCGGGGTGGGCGGCGGACGGCCCATCGACGTGGCCAAGTACGCGTCCTTCCAACAGGGGATTCCCTTCCTGAGTCTGCCCACGGCCGCCTCCCACGATGGCCTGGTTTCTGCGAACGCCTCGCTCCTGGGTCCGGACGGGAAGACCTCCCTGACGGCCCACGTGCCGCTGGCCGTCATCATGGACACGAAGGTCATCGCGGCGTCCCCCCATCGGCTGCTGGCTTCCGGGTCCGCCGACGTCATCTCCAACGCCGTGGCAGTGAAGGACTGGATGCTCGCCAGTCGACTTCGGAACGAGAGGGTAAGCAGCTATGGGGTCACCCTCGCCGAGATGACCGCCCGGATGATCATCGAAGGGGCCCCGGATATCAAGCCCGGGCTCGAGGAGAGCGCCTGGAACGTCTGCAAGGCCCTCGTCTCCAGCGGGGTGGCGATGAGCATTGCGGGCTCCTCCCGCCCCGCCAGCGGGTCCGAACACCTGTTCTCCCACGCCCTGGACCGCCTCGCGGGGCAGCCCGCCCTTCACGGGGAGCAGGTCGGCATCGGTACGATCATGATGATGTACCTCCATGGGGGGGATTGGGAGGAGATTCGAGACGCCTTGGCGATCATTGGGGCGCCCATCACGGCCGAGGCCATGGGCCTCTCTCCGAAGGAGATCGTCGCGGCCCTGATCCACGCCCACGAGGTCAAGCCCGACCGTTACACGATTCTGGGGGACAAGGGGCTGAGTCCGGAGGCGGCGGAGCGCGTGGCCACGCTCACCGGTGTCATCTAAGGGACCCCCACCCCTCCGCTTCCCGTGGAAGCCTCAGGCCCTGATTTTCCAGCGCTTCACCTGCGCCCGGTAACGTCGGCTGTATTCTCTGGGGAGGTACCAGGTGAGATTCTCCAGGCGCTCTCGGTTGCGTACGAAGTGGGCCTTGCTGGGAACCTCGATCAGCCTCTCAAACTCACGTTGCTTCCGGAGGGTGTCGACGAAGTACCACCCGCCAACAAGAATCAGGAGGGGTCCGATCACCACGAGCCAGATGAACCAGTTGCCGATGGCGTCGAGGAGGTCGATGACGGTGGAAGGCAGGAAAGGCCGTAAGAAGAAGTGAAAGATCACCAGGACCGTAGGAACGAGACCTAGGACCAGGACGAAGCTGCTGATCTCAAGGCGGTACTCCCGGAGAAGTCCCACATCCTATTTCATCGGGAGCGAGGCTTAATATTAGTTTCTCTCCTGATTCTGAATTCGGAGCGCTTGAACGCGTGCACACCCCCCTCTTCCCCTACCACCAAATCCATGCCCGAAAAATTGTGGATTTTCATGGGTGGAAAATGCCCTTGTATTTCTCGAGCATTCGTCACGAACACTTCGCGGTCCGATCTCACGCCGGATTCTTCGACGTGTCCCACATGGGGAAGATCCGCCTGTCTGGCTCGGCCTCGGACCTCCAACCCCTCGTACCCAGCCGCCTGCCGACCGAGGACGGTCGATGTCAGTACACATTCATTCTCGACGATAAGGGACGCGTTCTGGATGACGTGATTCTGTGCCGATTGTCCGAAGATTCCTATCTCTGTGTGTGCAATGCGGGGCCGCGCGGGAGGATCGTTGCCTGGTTCCAGGAACAAATCGGGGGGTCCGGAGTTGAGGACTACACCTCCGACCTGGTCTGCCTCGCCCTTCAAGGCCCCGAGGCGGAGACATCTCTCCAACCTCTCAGCAGTGCACCTCTCAGTGGGCTACGGCCCTTCCGAGGACTCCTCACTGAAGCCCCGAAGGGTGTTCCAGTGGAAACCGAGGGGTGGGGCTCCCTCTCGGATTTCCTGGGGCTGGGCACGAGCACACGCGCGTACTATCTCACCCGAACGGGATACACTGGGGAGGACGGCTTCGAGATCTATGCCCCGAACCGCCTTGGGGTGGCCTTGTGGCAGGCGTTGGTTCAGGAATCGGGGATCCCCCCTGCCGGATTGGGTGCGCGGGATACGCTCCGTCTGGAGAAGGGCTACCTCCTCTCGGGGCAGGACTTCGATGGTCGCCAGACTCCCTATGAGGTCGGATACGAGCGTCTCGTGCACTGGGACCATGACTTTGTGGGTCGCGAAGCCTTGCGAGGATGGAAAGAGAAGACCGAGTACCCGCGTCTTCAGGGTATCCAACTCCGAGAGCCGGGCGTCCCGCGACCCGGCTACACCGTCTGGCAGGAGGAGCGCAAGGTAGGGGTCCTGACTAGTGGTACGCTCTCACCCACGCTAGGGGTGGGGATCGGCCTCGGTTACTTGAATTCTGACGCGAGAGGCTCCGGACAGTCTCTCGAGGTCGAAGTAAGGGCAAAGCGGCTTAGGGCAGAGGTGAAGGTGCCGCCTTTCGTCTGATAGATAGTTTCATTGACCCCCCGGGCGCACCCTCTTGACCTGCGCCGTCTTAGGATAACACATGCGACCGACGCGGTTCCTACCTGGGTCCAAACTCGATGGCCAACCCGGTACGGGAGTCGGTGTAAGGACTGGTACGCTTGGTCGGTGTTCGGGCGGGGGAACAGCAGCCCGATGGGCCGTTCGGTCAAAGACCCGTGTCAAAAACGCATTTAAACGGAGGTCGAATGGCGTGGGTTTACCCTTCACAGGGCAAGGAGTGGGGCGTCGATGTCGAGCGAGGTTCCCCTGGACCAGACGGTATCGTCTCCAGGCTGAGAGGACGCGTGCATGGCAGATGTAGCGGTGAAACCTCACATTGAAGACCTCCCCCAGGAGGCGCTGGACTACTTCGAGGACGACGAGCTCCGGGCGCGTTGTTTCATCGAGAAGTACGCTCTCTGGGACCTCGATGACAAGCTTCTGGAAACCCACCCGACGCAGATGTGGGCACGGGTCGCCCAATCCCTCGCGGGTCCGGAGAAAGACCCGAATCGCTGGTTCGAAGAGTTTTCCTGGCTCTTGTCCGACTTCCGGTTCGTGCCTGGAGGCCGGGTCTTGCACGGTGCAGGCAATCCCCGGAAGGTTACACTCACGAACTGCCTCGCTGGTGACACCATCGTCGCAACGGATGAGGGCTTCCGGCGGCTAGATGACCTAGCCGCGTCCCAACGAGCGTTTAGTGTCCGGATCGGTGGTAGGTCCCGAAAAGCGCTAGCGAAATTGACTGGGTACAAGGAAACGGTCACTATCCGAACCAAGGAGGGGTTTACAGCTGAGAGTACCCCTGATCATGAGTTCCGACTCCAGAACGGCCGGTGGGTTCGAGCGAGAGATCTGGAGGAAGGCGACCGAATCGCACTCTCCTACGACGACCGGCCATTCGGAGTGGCGGAGACGGGTGACGCAATCCGAGGCTACGCCGCCGGACTGTTTGTCGGAGATGGAACCTTCGCGGGAACGCGCTTCAGCGTCGCTAACGTCCGGCTTTTTCAGGCGAAGACCGAGCTCCCTATCCAGGCAGTGGCGAAACAGTATGGTGGGACTGTCAAGACTCAGAATGGCATGGTCCTTCTGAACAGCCGGCCGTGGGCTGAGGATCTCGAGACCGTCGGGATTTCGCACGGGAAGAAGACGGTAACCGACGAGGTTCTGCGCCGGTCGAGCGAGTATGTCGCGGGCTTTCTGAGGGGACTTTTCGACGCCGATGGATGCGTGAGTTTCCGGCCAGAATCCGGCAGCCGAAGCATCGTCCTCACTCAGTCCGATTCATCCGTTCTCGAGCGCGTGCAAGTGATGCTTCTGGGCTTCGGTGTGAAGTCCGTCATCTACGCGCCTCGCACTGCCACCATCCTGGCGTCCTTCCCGACGGGCGTCTACGAGTGCAGAGCTCCCTACCGCCTCTTCATCACCCGAAAGTCCTTTGAGACGTTCTGTCGGCGGATCGGGTTTCTACACCCAGACAAAGTGGAGAGGGCCGAACAAGCCCTACAATACGCCCCATTCAAGGAAGACAACTGGTCCGCCCGTGTTAGTTCCGTAGAAAGCACGGGGCGGGTTGAGCCGGTCTTCGACGCAAGCGTCGAGGAGATCCATGCTTTCTCCGCTGGCGGCCTTCAGGCCCATAATTGCTACTTCACCAGCGTCGAGGAGGACAGCCTCGAAGCAATCTTTGAGTGGTGCAAGAAGGCCGCCCGGACCTACTCGTTCGGCGGGGGGAACGGCGTGGACATTGGACACTTGCGGCCGCGGGGGACCCCGGTGCACAACGCTGCGCGGACTTCCTCGGGCGCAGTGAGCTTCATGGAGCTCTTCAGCACCACGACGGGCACCATCGGGCAGCACGGACGGCGAGGGGCACTCATGATCACGTGCCCGGTGGACCACCCGGACATCCAGGCCTTCATTCATGTGAAGGGCACGGACCTCCGGTCGGTCCGGTACGCCAACGTCTCCGTCAAGGTCACCGACGAGTTCATGGAGTCGGTGCAGGAGGGCACCCCCTTCATGCTGCGCTTTGAGAACAAGTGGACGGGCCGCGTCGAGAAGGAGGCGGACGCCCGGAAGCTATGGGACGAGCTGATCCAGTCCGCTCACGCCTCCGCCGAGCCGGGCATCATCTTCTGGGACAACGTGAAGCGGGAGAGCCCCAGCGAATACTGTGCGCCCGTTGAGGGAACTAACCCCTCGCTCGTGGCGGGAACGCAGGTTCTGACGCGAGAAGGCATTCTACCTATTGATGCGCTCGAAGGCAGGGGAACAAAAGTTCCTGTTCCGTCAGGCGGCACCGCCTATGCCGAGTGTATAAAGACTGGGGATTCAGAGCCGATATACCGGATCGAGTTGGAAGGCGGGCACGAATATTCCGCCACCGCGCAGCATGAATGGCCCGTCTGGTGGACAGGAAAGGGGCAATACCGGAAGATTCCCACGAAGTATCTGCGCCCGGGCGATCGCATTCCATTTGTAAAACGCACTGAGCTGGGTTACGGAACAGATGGCACATACGATGAGGGCTTTCTGGCAGGGGTCATTCTTGGGGATGGAAACATCACAAAGCGGTCAGACGACGGCCGGACCCAGATTGGTTTTACCTTCGGCCAGAAGGATGAGGCGATAAAGCAGCGGATCCTGGATATCCTTGAGTCGATCACAGGATTCCGATACAAGCCAACGAAACGGAAACGGGAGGGCACTCCATGGTACGAGATTCACGCCTCAAGTCCGTGGCTTGTTGCGTTGCTGGAGAGTTGGGGGCTTAAGTCTAAGGAGGACGGGCTCCCCCCATTCGTTTGGTCGCAGGCCTCAGAGGATTTCCGCCGTGGTCTCGTTGACGGATTGTTCTCCACGGACGGGTTCGTGACGGGTTCGAAGAGCTGGCAATCAAGAGCGGTCTTCGTATCCTCGCGTAAGAGGCTCACCGAGGACTTATCCAAGCTTCTTGGCTTCTATGGAATCAAGAGCTACATCAGATATGCCAAGCGAAAGTCCAGCTTCCCGAATGGGAAAGACTACGGAAAGGAATACGAACGGTGGGATCTCAGGATATCCCACGGTGCAGCTCTCCACTTCAGGTCCATATTCAGATTATCTCATCCCGACAAGCAGGCTCGCTTAGAAGGACTACGTAACCTGAAACGTGAGGTTCCAACAGCTGATACCTGCATGGTCCGAAAGGTAGAGCTGACAGGTCTAACGGAACCTGTGTGGGACCTTCGTGTCGATCATCCAGAGCATGCCTTCTCGCTTGCCCACATCACGACAGGCAACTGCGGGGAGCAGCCCCTCGAGCACAACGGCGCCTGCACGCTGGGCCACGTGAACCTGAGCGCCTTCATCCAGGACGGGTTCGCCAAGCAGGCCGATGTGGATTGGGCGGGCCTAGAGCGGGCCGTGCGTCTCGGCGTGCGGTTCCTAGACGACGTGGTGGAGGTGAATCTCCCCTTGCACGCCCATCCCGAGCAAACGGAACAGGCCCGGGCCACCCGACGGATTGGCTTGGGGGTGACAGGCCTCGGCGACATGCTGGCGAAGCTCCGGATCCAGTACGACTCGGACGAAGCCATCGACTTCGTGGACGACCTGATGGCCCGCATCCGGAATTGGGCCTACGATGCGAGCGCAGATCTCGCGGCGGAGAAGGAGCCCTTCCCCCTCTTCGACGCGGACAAGCACCTGGCGCGCCCCTTCGTCCAGCGGCTCCCGGAGGACATCCGCGAGAAGATCCGAAAACAGGGGCTGCGCAACGTCTGCATCCTGACCGTGGCACCCGTCGGATCGGGGAGCGTGCTGACCGGAACGAGCAGCGGCGTGGAGCCCATTTTTTCGTTGGAGTACCTGCGGCGGAGCGAGAGCCTGAGCAAGGAGTGGTACGAAGTCGAGCACCCCCTCGTCCGGGAGTATCGCAAGTCCACGGGGGACCAAGGGGACGACCTGCCCAACTTCTTTGTCACGTCCCACCAGATCGACCCCTTCTTCCGCGTGAAGATGCAGGGCACGCTGCAGCGATACATCGACAGCGCGATCAGCAGCACGGTCAACCTGGACGAGGACACGAGCGTCGAGACGGTGAAGGAGATCTACGAGTACGCCTGGAAGCAAGGCTGCAAGGGCGTCACCGTGTACCGCGAGGGCAGCCGGGAAGGCATCCTGCTCACGTCCCGGGAGAAGTCGGCCCGGGGGGAGGTGGGGGCCACCGAGACGGTCGCCGGCCCGAAGGAGGTCGGCAAGCCCCGGGCGCGTCCTGCCGTGGTCCGCGGGACGACCCAGAAGATCGAGACGGGCTACGGTAAGCTCTACGTCACCATCAACGAGGACGAGAACGGCCTCTTCGAGGTCTTTGCCCAGATCGGCCGTGGCGGCGGATACACCGCCTCCTTTACCGAGGCCGTCGCGCGCCTCATCAGCCTCTGCCTCCGGTCCGGCATCCCCGCCGACGAGGTGGTGG
>JBHIBW010000061.1:0-9958 GCA_046759265.1 Thermoplasmata archaeon | reverse complement strand
GTGGGCGTGCAGCAGGTAGGGGGTCGCCGCGTGCGCGGCGACCGCGGCCTCGGGCACGGTGCGCTCCCCCAGGAGGTAATCGAAGGCCTCCCCACGTCCATGGGCAACGAGGCCTTCCCATGCTACCAACCCCTTCTCGGCCGCCGCGACCAGTTGTTCCCGGGTCACGAGGGACCCGTAGCGGGGATGGGAGGGGGGAACGGAAGAGGTCAAGTGCGAGGAGAGCCACCGCTAGGTTAAAGGCCTTGACGACCGCCCTCACCTTCGCCGACCCCCCACTTAGGTTCTTTACCTCCGGTTCCGCTCTCGGCCGGCCGGGAGGAGATGCTGGTCGGCGTCGTCGGGAAGCCCAATGCGGGGAAAAGCACGTTCTTCGCGGCCGCCACCCTGGCTCCCGTTGACATCGCCGCTTATCCCTTTACCACCATCCAACCCAATCGAGGGATTGCCTACGTCACCCGTCCGTGTCCCCACGCGAAGCTGGGGGTTCCCTGCGACCCGCATAACGCGCCCTGCACGGACGGGGTCCGCCTGGTCCCCTTTGACCTGCTGGACGTCGCCGGACTCGTGCCGGAGGCCCACAAGGGGCGGGGCCTTGGAAATCGATTCCTAGACGACCTGCGACAGGCCTCGGCGTTCATCCACGTCGTGGACGCAAGTGGCGCCACGGATCTCGAGGGCAACATCGGGTCGCCCGGGGACCACGATCCCAAGGAGGACGTTCAGTTCCTCGAGGACGAGCTCTCGCATTGGATGGCCGGCATCCTCGCCAAGGGCTGGGAGAAGCTGGCCCGTCGGGCGGAGATCGAGGGGGAGGAGCTAGTGAAGCTCCTCGCGGACCGGCTGACCGGGCTGGGCTTCCGGGAGACCCAAGTCCAGCTCGCGCTTCGTGAGGCCGACCTTGAAGGAGCCCCACGAGACTGGAAGGAAGGGGATCTCAAGGCCCTCGCTGAAGAGCTACGCCGCGTCGGGAAGCCCATGGTCATTGCAGCGAATAAGGCCGACGTGGCGCCCGAGGAGGCGCTGGCGGCTTTCCTGGACCTGCAGGGCGCTCCCTCGATTCCCACGTGTTCGGAGTGTGAGCTGGCCCTCCGGCGGGCCACCAAGGCCGAGTTGTTGGACTACGTGCCGGGGGCACCCACGTTCACCCCTCGCTCGGACGCCTCCCTCACCGCGGAACAGGCCAACGCCTTGGAGAAAATCCGAACCTACCTGGATCGGTTCGGTTTCACGGGCGTCCAACGCAGCCTCGAAGCCCTCGTCTTCGAGGAGATGGGCATGATTGTGGCCTTCCCGGTGGAGGACGAGAACCATTGGACGGACAAGAACGGCAACGTCCTCCCAGACGCCTTTCTGATGCCCCGCGGGAGCGTCACAAGGGACTTAGCCTACCAGGTCCATACTGATCTCGGGGACAACTTCATCCGGGCGGTGGACGCGCGGACCAAGAGGGTCCTAGGCAAGGATTACGAGTTGCAGGATGGCGACGTGATCCGTGTCGTGGCGAGGTCGTAGCATGACGGCACACGACGTTCGGTTGTTGGCAGCCTCTTACCGCCGCGAGGGGGAGGAGGAGCACCCGGTCATCGAACTCTTCGGGAAGACCCGAGAGGGACGATCCATCACGGTGGAGTATCGCGGGTTCCGTCCCTACTTCTACGTCGTCGAGCCCCCCCAGTCCCTCCGGGGCACGTTCGAGCGGGACCCCGAGGTGGTCGAACTCCGCGACGTCGAGATTGAGGTGCGCCCCCTGGAGAAGAAGGCCTGCGCCCAGGTGGTCATGCAGCACCCCTGGCGGACCCCCGAGTATCGAAACAAGGCCCGGCAGTTCGGAAGCGAGGTCCTCGCGGCGGACATCCCCTTCGTCCACCGCTTCATCTACGATCGGGACCTGGGGTCCTGCTTCCGGGTCGAGGGGGAAGAGATCGAGGGCGGCTACACATCGGAGATCGTCCTTGATGCCACCTCCTTCCAGGAGTGCGAGCCCTTCAACCCGCCCCTGAAGATTCTCAGCTTTGACATCGAGAACAGCATCGAGGACGGGCACCTCCTCACCCTGGGTATCGCCATGCGGGGCCCCGGAGGGGACATCGAGACACAGGCCCTCCGCGGCGGGGAGCGCGAGATCCTCCGGGACTTCGTGACCTTGGTGGAGAAGGAGGACCCAGACATCCTCAGCGGGTACAACATCGGAGGATACGACATCCCCGTCCTCGTGGAACGCGCGCGGAAGGGCAACCTGGGCGAACTGGCTCTCGGCCGAGACTACGCCACCTTCTTCCAGATCAACGAGCGGATGTGGCGGCTGCATGGCCGGGTCATCGTGGATGCCTGGTGGAGCGCCCGGACGGACCTGCGGCCCAAGCAAGAGACCCTCGACTACGTCGCCCGTCAACTCCTGGACGAAGGGAAGCAGGACGTGGACCGGGCCCGTATCGACGAGGAGTGGGAACGGGATCCGGAGCGGGTCATCCGCTACTGCATGAAGGACGCCGAGCTGTCGCTTCGGATTCTCGAGAAGCTGGCGAGCGTGGAGAAGGGCCTGGATCTGGCCACCGTCTCCCGCCTCCCCTTGGACGACGTCCTGAACGGGCGCACCTCCAACCTCATCGACTCCCTCCTCATCCGGGCGTCCGACCGGGAGGCCTTCGGGGTCCCCATGACGCGACGCCGAGGCGCGGCGGAGTCCATCGAGGGGGGGTACGTCCACACGATCGATCCCGGCCTCTACGAATGGGTCGTGGGCATGGACTTCCGAGCCATGTATCCCAGCCTGATTATCGAGAACAACATCTGTTTCTCCACCCTTCACCCCGATGGCGAGATCGAGGGGCCGACGGGGATCCGTTTCCTGAGTAAGGAGAAGCGCGAGGGGATTCTCCCGCGGATCTTGGCGGGATTGATGGAGCAACGAGAGGACGTCCGCGCCAAGGTGGTCGAGGCGGGTTCCGACGACGACCGGGCCTACTATCGGCGGCTGGAGGATGCGGTGAAGGTCCTGATGAACGCCTTCTATGGCGTGCTGGCTTCCTCCTTCTACCGCTTTACGAACCCCAAGATCGGCGGAAGCATCACGGCCTTCGCCCGCGAGAACATCAAGGATGTGATCGGACGGCTGGAAGCGCGGGGAAACCAGGTCATCTATGGGGATACGGACAGCGTCTTCTTCTCCCCCGGGGCGGACGACCTGGACGGCTGCGTGGCGGAAGGCCAGACCCTAGCGGCGGAACTCTCCGGGCGCGGCATGCAGCTCGAGTTCGAGCGGGTCTTCCGAAGCCTCTTCTCCCATGGTCGGAAGAAGCGGTATGCCGGCCAGGTCATCTGGCCGGAGGAGCGCCTGGTCGTTCGGGGATACGAGATTCGGAGGACGGATGCGTTCGACCTGCAGAGCGAGGCCCAGACCGAGGTCTTGGAACGGGTCCTCCGGAACGAGATCGAGGACGCCATCCAATTCGCCCGGGAGACGATTCAGCGGGCGCAGAATGGGGACGCGGAGGTGGATCAACTCGTCATCTCACGTACCGTAAAGGAGCCGGCCCGGTACGTGAACCCCGACGCCATGCCCAACGTGCAGGCGGCCATGAAGTTGGAGGGAATGGGGTACGAGTTCGTGGCCGGCATGAAGGTCTCCTGGGTTGTCACCAATGCAAAGAAGACCCCGATGGAGGTCGAGCCGTACGTCAGCGGACGGCCCTTCCAGGAGACGCCGGATTGGGAGTATTACGCCCGTCGACTCGCGCAGACCCTTGGCTACATCACCGAGGTCTTCGGGTGGGATGAGAAGAGTCTCCTGGCGGGGAGCCAGCAGGTCACCCTCTTTCAAGGGGGCTTCGGGAAGGAGCCGAAGATGGGACCGAGAAAGACCGATCGGCCCCTCACCCTCGAGGACTTCATGTAAGACGCCGGCACTCTAAGGTGCAGGAACCACGCGATGCTCGAGCACGAGAGTACATACCTCGAAGACTTCGATGCCGAGCGCGCCTGGCTGAGAGAACCCGACTTGTTCCCGCGGTTTCGAATCCCTGATTTAGGGGATCCGCTCGCCGACGGGAAGCTGGATCCGGACGAGACGCTCCTGGTCATCGAGCGAGAGGGCCACCGGCGGGCCTTCCGCGTGAAGGAGATGGCCTATCACCACGTGGCCCAGGGCGAACTGGCCGGCCAGCCTTACCTCCTGGCCTTCTGCGTCATCTGCCACAGCGGGATGGGGCTGGATCCCCGGCTCGAGGAGGAGGTCCACCACTTCAGCGCGGGTGGGCTTTACAACGGCGTCGTTCTGCTGATCGACGACGAAACGCGAACCTACTGGGACCAGATCCGGGGCCTGGCCATGCACGGTCCGCTGCGGGGTGCCCGGATGGAGGCCTTTCCGCTTGAGGTCACGACCGTCGGCGCGGCTCTCCGAGAGGAGGCGGACCTCACCCTGTCGCGCTCCCGTCCCAAGGGGTTCGCCCGCCTCTTCGGTCGAATGTCCCGCAATCCCTTTCGACGCAGAGGGTTCTTTCCCCCGGGCTTTCGGCGGACTATGGGACCGAAGGACGAACGCCTTCCCGAGTTGGCTCACGGCCTCGGCGTCATGACGGACGGGGCCCAGCGATTCTACCCTCTCGATCGCGTCGTCGGGGATGTGGAGGACGAGCTTGGCGGACGCCCCCTCCGGGTGAGCATCGATCCGGAGACCCACGTCCCTTCCGCGATTTGGCTGGATACCGGGACCCGTACGATGCAGATTTTCTCGCGGTGGTACGGGTTCGTGGCCGCCTACCCCAAGACGGACGTCTACCAAGCCCTCGACGAGCGACCCAGGGCGGTTGCGGTCCGAAGGGCTTTATAGCCGGCTCGGGCTAGAGCGGGTCTCGACGCAGGGGAGGCAAGACGTCAGGATGGCTACCGAGGAGGAGGTTTCGCGGGCCCCCAGGGGCCTCTACCGGAGCATCCGCGAGGCCTGGAAGACGCCGAGCCAGACCTACGTCGGGCCCCTGCTTCGTGCCCGGATGATCGAGTGGCGAAGGGGCCCGTCCGTGGCCCGTCTCGATCGGCCTACCCGTCTCGATCGGGCGCGGACACTCGGATACAAGGCGAAGCCTGGGATTGTCGTCGCCCGGTCCCGTGTCCGGAGGGGAGGACGGCGGAAGCCCGCCATCCGGGGGGGGCGAAAGCCCAAGAGGATGGGCATAGCCAAGATCACCATGGCGAAGAGCATTCAGCGGATCGCCGAGGAACGGGCAGGCAGACGACATCCCAACATGGAGGTCCTGAACTCCTATTGGGTGGGGGAGGATGGCCGGTACAAGTACTACGAGGTGATCCTCGTCGATCCCCACAGCCCGTCCGTTCGCGGGGACAAGGAGCTGAAATGGATCCGCCGGCCCGTTCACAGGCGCCGCGTGGTGCGTGGACTCACCTCGGCCGGAAAGAAGGGCCGGGGCTTGCGACACAAGGGGAAGGGAGCCGAAAAGGTGAGGCCCTCTATCCGCGCGCACCAAGGGAAGGGGAAGTAGGCACACCGACCCCCGTCACCGTTGTTCGCAGACTTGCGAGCCGTCCCGGATCGAGTCCCATCAGGGGGTAGAAGGCCGGCCGAAAATCTTCATCGGGCTCGCCAGGCGATGTCCAGGGGTAGACAAACCCCAGCGCACCCGTCTCCTCTGCGACCGTGCGCATCTCCTCGAGTGACTCGATCGATCGCAGGCGAAGACCCGGATCCCATGCGCGAAGCCCGCTGGCCGAGTCGGCTCCGGTTCGAAAGACGGGCAGGACATAGCTGCCCCGTTTCATCATGAGCCACGAAGCCACCGCGCCTTCCGGGGTCTCCACCAAGCTAACCAGCTTCCCCTGGGTGCCGAGGGGCAGTCCTCCCACGCCCGGCAGTATCTCCGTGAACAGGTAGGCGATCGTCCCCCGGACCTCCACGTGGATCTCCCAATCGGGGACAGTGAGATTGACCTTCAACTCGGGATGTGCGGAGAGGATCGCCGATCCGAGTGTCCGGGCCACGTCTGCGCTCGTGAAAGGATGGGTCCCCACCCGACGGGCTCGGACGGCGAAGCTGGGGCCCCGTCTGCGGACCCCCGTCGCCAGCTGAACGCCCTTTCCCGAAATGCCCTCCAATTCGGAGCCCGTCTCCGAGACCGGGCTGAAGGAGACGAGACCAAAAACCCGGCCCAGTAGGGTGGCGCCCTCCGGATGGTCGGTCTCCACGAAGAGTCGACCCTCTTTCTCCGACATCTCCGCTCTCGAGCCTCCATCGGCTAGGAGCCGGAGGATGTTCTCACGAAGCCGTCTCTGCATCTGGGCCCGCACGTGGCGCCCCTTGAGCCCCAGCTCACCGTAGCGAAGGAGGAACTTCACGTCTCAAGGAAGGTGCCCGGGATACATGCGCCTTCGCCTGCCCGTGTTCTCATAGAGATACCTTTTTCTCAGCCCCTCAATTCGACCCGTGTGGAACTCCTGACCCTGATCGTGGTCTCCGTTCTGGTCTTCGTTGTGGCGTTCGTCTATTCCAACCTCGGCCTGGGCGGGGGGACACTCTACGTCCCCATCCTCCTCACCTTCGTCACGCCTCTCAAGGAGGTGGCCGTGCCCATGTCGCTCGCCTTTACGCTGGCCACCGCTCTGCCGGCGACCATCAACCATTACCAGAAGGGCTTGGTTCACACCCGGCTCGCGCTCATTCTGGTGGGTGGCGCCCTCATCGGCGCCATCCTAGGAGCTCTCTTCACCCTCGGGACCTCTCGGGAGGTCTTTCTGCTGTTCTTCTCCGTGATCCTCGTGGTCGTTGGGGGGAAGATGCTTTGGGACTGGCTCGGCCACGCAGAGACCATCGAACGCGATGACGACTCGAAGATGACACGCACTCGAGTCGGCGCCTCCTCCACTGCCACTCTCTCCTCCGGCTTTCTCTCCGGCAGCCTCGGCATCGGAGGCGGGGTGGCCAACGTCCCCATCATGGTCTACGGTCTCGGACGACGCACCCGTCTCGCCATTGGGACATCCACCCTCATGATTGTGCCGACATCCATTGTGGGCGTCCTCAGCTACCTCTACTTCGAAGGCCTGGCCACCCTGGATTTGGGCCTTACCGCCTTCCTTTGGACCTTGGTGCTGGTGGGCGCCTACCTGGGCTCCTACTGGGGGCTCCGCAAGCTGCGGTCTCGGTCGGTCGCCCTCGTCCTCATCCTGGTTCTCTTTGTCGCGGCGGTGAAGTTGCTCACGGACCTGATTCTCGGGAGCTAAGATTTAAGGCGGCCATCCAGCTTGCTGCCGCGGTGGACTACTCCCCAGGCGGCAGTGGGGGCGACGAGGACCCCCTGCAGGCTGCCGGCGAGAGTCTCGTGGAGGCCTACGTTCGAAGCGAGGAACTGAGACAGGTTCCCTGGCTGGACCTCCTTCGGAAGCTGGCCTTCGCCCTCGCCGGCGCCTTCACGTTTATCCTCGGCATTCAGCTGATGCAGGTCTCAGCCGCCGCACTGATTCCTACCCTGACGGCGATCTTCGGCGCGCTGATCGAGGCCCCCCACAACGCGCTGGGATTCGGTTGGCTCGTGACCTATGCGGTCCTCAGTGGCTCCCCCATTGCCGCCCTGGGCCTGGGGTTCTTCGATGCGGAGGTCGTGAGCGCCACCTCGGCCTACTTCACGATCATGGGGTCCCGGTTCGGGGCCTCGTTCATCGTCATCGTGATCGGGACCATCGCGATCCTGCGGGGCGGGGGGCGAGAGGAGAGCCTGTCGATGGGCGTCCTCGCCTTCCTCGTCACCTACACGATTTACATCCCGGCCCTCTTTCTGGGGTTCTTCCTCCTCGACAGCGGCCATCTCCCCTGGCTGGTCGTCTCGACTCCACCTTCGGTCATCGGTGTCATCGACTTCATCTTCGGCCCCATCCGGGACGGGGCGGCGACCCTGTTGCCCCCCGGGGCTGTGTTCATCCTAGCTTTTCTGGCCCTCTACGTGGGCTTCTCCCTGTTCGACCGAGCCTTCCACCGCCAGGAGGTCGAGGAGGTCGAAGTGACCGCGCTCCATCGCGCTTTGGAATTCCCCCTGTTCTCGTTCGCGCTGGGTGCGGGAATCACCTTCCTGTCCACGAGCGTTTCGCTCTCCTTGGGGATGTTGGTCCCCTTGTATCTCAAGGGGTACCTCCGTCGGCGGGACGTGATCCCCTACATCATCGGCGCGAACATCACGACCTTCGTCGATACGCTCCTCGTCGCGTTCCTGCTCTCCAATCCCGCAGCGACCAACATCGTCCTCATCGCGATGCTGAGCGTGGGGGCCGTCTCCGTCGTCGTCCTTCTCCTCTACCGTTGGTACAGCAAAGCCCTGCTGTGGATCTTCCACTGGACCTTCCACAGCAACCGCGCCGTGATCGGGTTCGCGGTTCTCCTGGTCGTCGTTCCGCTCATCTTGGTGGTGGTATGACGACGGCGAAGGGGCCGGTGAGGGCCGGGAGGTAGATTCGATGGCGCAACGTCGCAAGAGTCGGAAACGTCGGGTCCTGGTCGCCACGAACCGATCGGGGGACGTGTACGCGGTGGACTACGGGGTCCACCTAGCCGAGTCGCTCGGGGCCGAGCTCGACCATTGGATGATCGTCGAGACGGTCGATGAACTCCGGGCTGAGTTCCCTGCCCTCGAGCGGGAGAAGGCGTCCTGGAAGGACCGAGAGCTTGCCGTCCAGGCGGAGCTGAAGAAGGGATTGGCGGTGGAGATTCTGAGCCGTCTTCAGCCGCGGCGGTACAGGCTTGTCGTGCTCCGGTTTCGGGGACGGCGAGGGCTGAAGAAGGTGTTTCCCCGGTCCGAGATCCTGTCCGTTCTTCGGCACGGGAAGGTCAGCTTCCTCGTTCTGCAGCGGCGACGGCGGGAGGTTCCGAAGAAGATTCTCGTCTGCACCGGCGGTTCGATCTATGCCCAGCAAGCGGCCGAATTTGGGGCGCGCCTACTCGGCCCTCTCGGAGTGGAGACAACGGTCCTCCACGTAGCAGAGACCCAACCCAAGCCCGTTCTGAGGGAAGGAACGGAGGGGCCGGAGCTTGACCCCCGTATGGTTCGCGCGATGGCGCGCGCTCGAAGGCCCTTCGAACGCACGGGCTCCGAAGCATCCGAAAAGGTACGATTCGGGAAGGTGGTCGATGAAATTCTTGCCGAGACGGCTTCTGGCCGATTCGACCTGGTTGTGGTGGGTTCTCATGGTGAGAGCGGAATCCGCCACCTGCTCCTGGGTTCGGTACCCGAGGAACTCGTAAAGCGGTCGCGCATTCCGCTGTTGATTGTGCGAGCAACGAAAACAAAGACTCTCTGGGACCGTCTCTTCCGCAGAGGGTAGGGGCCCCGAAGGGCCCCTTGGGTTGTGGGTGGGACCAGGTGACTGGCCTACCGTTTTAGGGGCGGTAGAACGGTGCGGGGACGCACGTTCAAGCGCCCGCGGTACCCCACGGGACGGGCCGCTGGGACCGGCGTAGCCTTCGCCACGGCGGTCACATGCTCGGCACAGTCGTCGCCGAGCATCCCTTCCGCGGATACTGCGGGGGTGGCCGCTGGGGTTCGAGACCTGACAACCTTCCCGAAGATCTTTGCCAGAAAAGCCCGAAGGCCCGACCGGGGGAAGGAGGTGTGGTTCCCCTCCGCGATGTACCGTTCCATCCCACTGGCGGATCCGTACTCCATCTGGAGGTAGTCCCTCAACGCGGCGCGACGCCGGTCGAAGCGACGTTCCTCCACGACGGCGATTCCGAATCGGTCTAGCATGTTTCATCACCTCTCTTGTCTACCGGAGGGTCGCCCAGCCGGGTCTGGCCAAGCCTTCCCTCAGGAGACCTAGGGTTCCATCGACGCTTTGGCGAGTCAATTGCCCGCTTTTCTTCCTGTATCCCACGTTTTCACCACCCAAATGTGTATTTTCCTGATACACATGGGGGTTATTAAAACTATCGTTTCACCAATGATAACCGTTATATAAT
>JBHIBW010000060.1:0-10105 GCA_046759265.1 Thermoplasmata archaeon | reverse complement strand
ACTGAACGAGGGCTCTCATTGCTGCGCTTCCTCAGTCCCCCTCTTGAAATGAACCCCAACACTGGCCCAGAGGTCTCGCTCGACCGGAACGGGCCCTTGGCATGTGTATTCGACTTCATATCATCGACCGAAGTCCACAAGGTCGGATGATTCCCAGGCACGTGCCTGAGTTTGTCCAAATGTAAATACCTCGTCGAGGAAAGATTCAAAGCCTGACACTCGCTGGCACCCCGATTCTTTGGATGCCATCAAGACCGCAGACCTCACCAAGGTCTACGGACGGAAGGGAACCCTCGCCCTCGAGGACCTGAGTCTTCAGGTGACGCGCGGGGAGCTCTTCGGATTCCTCGGACCCAACGGGGCCGGGAAAACCACCACGATTCGGATCCTGATGACGCTCCTTCGGCCGACCCGAGGTCAGGCATGGATCGGGGGGCATGACGTCCGCTCGGAACCGCTCGAGGCCATGAGGCGAGTCGGCTTCATGCCCGAGAACCCAGGCTTCTACCGCACCATGACGGGTCGTCAGCACCTCCGGTATTGGGCCCGTCTCTACGGAATGCGGAGGGGGCACCAAGATGGCGACTTCGGAGACCTCCTCGAGCGAGTGGGCCTGGCGGAGGCCGCCGACAAGAAAACGAAGGCCTACAGCCTGGGGATGAAGCGGCGGCTCGCCTTGGCGGGCGTCCTTCTCCCCGACCCAGAGATCTTGATTCTCGACGAGCCCTCCCTCGGCTTGGATCCCGGCGGGATGGCCTTCGTCCGTTCTCTCCTGACGGATCTGCACGGGCAGGGGCGGACCATCTTCCTGTCGTCCCACATTCTCAGCGAAGTGGAGAAGATATGCACTCGGGTGGGGGTCCTGCATCACGGCCGCCTACTGCAGGTCGAGACGCCCAGAGCCCTCGTCCAGGCTCTGGGCCGAGCCAGCGGGGGCCTCGAGGTCGAGACGAAGGGCGTGGAACCCAACGTCTCGAAGGACCTGGAGAGCATCGACGGCGTGGAGCAGGTTGCCGTCGAGGGAACGGTCCTTCGGGTATCCGGCTCTCTCGATGACGATGCGATCGCGGAGGTCACTCGACGACTGGTGGCCGCCGGCGTGGCGATCCTCGGCTCCCGCCGACTGGAGCCCAACCTCGAGGAGGCGTTCCTGGCCCTCACAGAGGGGGAGGCATGAGAGGCCCCGCATCGCTCACGGGTTGGTTTCCCGTGGCCGCGAAGGAGGGCAGGGCGACTCTCTTCAGCGTTCGTCTCCTCATCATCGCCTCGATCCTGGCCCTCGCCGTCTTGGCCGCGACCTACGCCATCGGGCCGGGCTTCGGGGGCGGCATTGGGGTCCCGAGTCGAATCGTCCACTCGTTCGAGTACCACCCGGAACTGAACCACAGCCAGACTGGCCTGGCCCTTTTTGTCACCTCCCTTGGCGGTTCGCCCGTGGCAGGGCTCAGCGCCGAGCTTGTGAACGTTACGGAGACCCGTCGCGGCCCTCCTATTTTGGAGGTCTTGGAAGCGGCGCCCACGGACGCCTTAGGCTGGGTGCGATTCGAGAACCTCACCGCCAAGCACCCGTCTGGCCGACGAGCCCGATAACCTCCACGGCTTTGCTTTCACTGGCACGGGGCCCATCCCGCCGGAGCCAATCGAGAACTTCGGCATGTTAAGACTCCAAACCGTCGCGTTGGGGACCAGACCGGGGAGCCGGATCCTCTCCCTCGTCTTCATCGACGCGGGAGGCGCAATCATCGAGGGGGCGTCGGTCTACATCTGGAGCATCCCGGAGGACTTCCTCGGGGACCCCTACGAGGAGGGGCCGCCAGGGGGCTGGGAGCCCTACCTGAACGGCACGACGGACGCCGCGGGTCACTACTTCCGTCCGGATCCCCTCGAGTCGGGGGATTACCGAATACATGCCCAGAGGGGCGAGCTGAATGCCACCGCGGGCGTGGGGTTCTCCTTCGTCGGTCCGAACCCCTTTGGCGAGGGTCCTGACGGAACTCTTGCTTTCTCGGGTCTCCTCTTCGTGCCTCTCATCCTCCCCATCATGGCCATGGTGCTCGCCTACGGGGCCATCGCCCGGGAGCGCGCGGAGGGCTCCCTCGACCTCCTCCTCTCCAAGCCCGTCAGTCGGATCGGAGTTGCATTGGGGAAGCTGACGGGCGTCTTCGGCTCCATGGCTCTCCCCGTCGTGGGTGTCCTGCTGGTCGCCGCGGCGTTGATCTGGCTAACGACCGGCACGCCCCCCACGGCAACCTTCGTCGCGAGTTTCGTGGCGGTGGCCCT
Organism: Thermoplasmata archaeon; assembly: GCA_046759265.1. Classification (GTDB taxonomy): domain Archaea; phylum Thermoplasmatota; class Thermoplasmata; order RBG-16-68-12; family JAJISG01; genus JAJISK01. The sequence continues at coordinate 7,825 of JBHIBW010000060.1, read as the reverse complement.
CTTCCTCCTCCTGGTCTACACCCTCCTCTTCCTGGCGGTATCCGCCAACGTGCGCGGTCTGGGAACGGCCCTCCTGGTCTCCATCCTCCTGTTTCTCCTCTTCGCCTTCTTCTGGGGACCCATCAGCTTCATTGTCCCGAGCCTGTTCGCCACTCCGGGTTCGGTTCGATGGTTCGAGATCATTGTCGTGCTCTCCCTCGTAAACCCCACGGCGGTCTACCAGCAGTTGATGACCCTCTCCCTGCCGGCGCTGCTTGGGGTCTTCTTCGGCCCCTTTGCGGGCGTCCCGCAGGAGGTTCCCCTTTGGTGGACGGCCTCCGCCGGCTTCATCTGGATCGTCGTTCCCCTGGCCCTCTTCCTATGGGCGATGAAGTATCGCGTTTCAGAGGCTTGAGCATTTGTCTGCGCCTGCCCTCCTCCGAATCACGGCCTCGCGGCCCGGAACCCCGGCGGCGTCCGGAGGTAGAGGAGGGCCGAGACCCCACCTACCTGCACGTTACTTGCAGCCCGCAGGGGGCCCCCGTGAGCGCGTTTCGTAACCTAACTATAGGGACGTCCTGCCGAACACATGAAGAGAGGACGTCGAGCCCAGCTCGCCTACGTTGGCATTGGAGCCTTCCTGCAGGTGGCGGGGATCTTCGGCCTGTTGCTGACCGGAATCCTGATCGGCATCGACAGTCCAGCGGCGTTTCTCTTCCTCGGCCTGAGCGCCGCACTTATCGTCTTCTCCTACATCATGGGGTTCTTCCCTATCCGAGTGAACTGAGCACGGTCCCCCTCAGCGGGGGATTCCATTGTCGACAAATGTTCTCCAATCTGGACAGATGGCGGCAGTTCTTGCCAGGAAATCGGACAAATGAGATCCCACGATGGACGATCTTCAGGCATGGAGGAGGGGGGAGCGGAGTCTGCTCCGCAGGGATTCTAGGCTAGGTCCCGCTGGGTCCATTTCGCGATCCTTCAGTATTGGATATGACCGATTGTCAGGGCTAGAAGGCATCGGGGACTTGGAGTGATACGGTGGAATGTGTGAAAGTGTCCCTCAGGTCCCGCACCCGATTCCGTCCGCCTCCCTTAGGTCGCCGATGCCCACCCGACCTCGGCTTCCAGTTCTAGGTACTCGGCGTACTCCTGGAATTGCTCCTGAACGGCCTTCATATCACTTCGAGAGATGCTCCCGAACGGCTGAATCTCGACAGATATCTTGCGTTTTCTCTTTGTCCCTCCCCATGTCGCCACCACATACCCATCCACCAAGACCGTGGGCCTGACCATCCCCGGGGGGACTCGAGGGAATACTCGCTTGTAGTGGGCCATGTCCATGAATCTCGACTTGTCCTGTAGGCCCAACAGAATGGAGTCGTATTTGGGGAGAAGTATGACCTTGGGAGGAGGTGGCAAGTCCTTGTCAAATTCAAGCTGGAGGGCAAGGTACGGCTCCGTTGCGTCGTCACGTTCCACCTGGATCAATTCGTCTCCTAGAAGCGCTAGAGCTTCGTCGAGCTGTTTCTTCGTAAGATATGCCCAGTAGCGTATGTCCTCCTTGGTGACGGGCCCGTACTGGGCGATGTACTTCTGAAGCAGTTCAGCCCGGCAGGCGGCGCGGTCTCGCGGATCCTTGGATCCAGAAACCCATTCATCGGTGCGCATCCACAGGCTCTTGGATCCTTTCTTTCCGGCGTGGACGAGGAGACCTAGGAACGCCATTTCTCCGAGTCCAGTCCACTCGCCTTCCTTCAACCCGTGTTGGCGAGCCCTCTCGTCCACGAATTCGCCCAGTTCCTCTTTGGTGACTGCCCTTCCCTGGATTTCCTCGAGAAGAGGGTCGTAGAGCCATTTCCTCCTCTGGTCCCTGGATGGATAATCCGCCTTCCGAGCCAGGGTATCGATCCACTTCAGCATCCTCACGCTGGCCCCCCCTTTGATGTAGAGGAAATAATCTCTGCTGGGGATCGTGTGCATCGCGCCCCGAACGGCCCAGGTCCGGACCAGCCCCCCTCCGGGGCGTAGCTGGTTCAGAACGTCTTGATTCTTGAAACCGTGTATCCGAGCCCAAAAGGCCGAGAGACTCTGTTGCAGGTCCTGAGACTGGATGCCGCAACACGCCTCCGCCACCTCCACGGGAGCATCCAATCCCTTCCGCTTGGTGGACAGACACTGCGACCAGAGCAGCCGCCGGTTGAGGTCCCGAGGTTTCATAGGCAGAGGCTGTCGGATGGGAGCCTTTCCCTGCAAAGAATGACGGGAATCAAGTACCTTGGGTCAAACCGCTAGATCTCTTCGGCTTGCTCGGGATAACGCGCATCCGGGAAGAGGCAGATTCACGCCTACGGCTAAGTCGGTCCGAATCCTAACGTAAGGGATTCCGGTACGGACACCGCTGGGTCCATCCCTCAAGCCTCCCGAGAGTGATGGACATATCCTAATACATGCCGACTAAACATCAGGCCTGGCTTTAGGGCTCAGTTGAGGAGTGTCATGCCAACGCGTCGGAAATAGCGGCCCCGCTAGCCTGTGTGCGAGTGTGATTACGCCCTGGAGGTTCCCTCGGTCAGGCAATCATAACACAAGCAACCGTCCCCAACTGTCTCACTCACATCCTTGGGCGGCAGCTCCTGGCACCAGCAAGCATCCGTATTAACTCCGCAAACGAAGTTAGTGTTACATCCTGGGCATTTTAGGAGCAGGCCAGCGGTCATGCGTCTTCGCACGCTAAACAAGCCCATGCAGGCCGCTCCTCTTGTAAGTTCTCTGGGAGAATCCGTGTCAGGTCGTTCGGCGGTTCGCGGGCGTACGAGAGCCCGCGGCGCGGGCTTCCTCCCCGGAACGGAGGGGAGGAAGCGATCCCGAGCACCAGGTTTGGGAAGTTCAGTGCCGCTCAAGCTGCAACGCCGCCGAATTGATGCAGTAACGTAGACCCGTCGGCTCCGGTCCATCCGGGAACACGTGCCCAAGGTGCGCATCACACTTCGCGCACCGGACTTCCGTTCGCGTCGTTCCGAGGCTGTGATCCTCTAGGTTCGCAATCGCTTCCTCGGCGACGGGGACCCAGAAGCTCGGCCAACCGGTCCCTGAGTCGAACTTCGTGTCCGATTCGAACAACGCGGCGTCACACACCACGCATCGGTACGTCCCGTGCTCCTTGGTGTTCCAGAATGCGCCGGTGAAGGGCGGCTCCGTCCCGCACTCGCAGGTCACCCGGTACTGCTCGGGCGTGAGCCGGGCGCGCAGTTGCTCCGGCGTCAGGTCCATGCGGGCTGGGGTGTCCGTCGCGGTTTTCAACGCCATCTGGTCTCTCTCAGATTACGTCTTGGGGCAGCCTTAACCTTTGGTCCACGCCGGGCGTCGGTCGGCCCTGAGGTCAGAGACAGCCCTTAATAGGTCGGAATGGCTGAGTCGGTGGGGTATTGGACATGTCAGAAGCGGCTCTGGAGTACTATAGAATCAGGTATGGAGGAGATGTGCGGGCGGCCTTTGTCCATATCGTCTCCGAACTGGGCGATCTCGCACGCGCGATTGAACGGGACAAGCCAGAAAAGGTCGTCGTCGAGGTCACCGAGATCGCCGCGTTGATGCACCATCTGGCCGAGGTCTACGACTTCAAGCTGAGCGAGAGCATTTCGGACATGTACGGGAACAAGCTCGAGCGATTGAAGGGCGCCTAGGAGATTTCTTAGAGCACTCCGACTGCAGAAGACCACTATCGGCTTCTACGGACGCGTCAATCCTAAATGCATGAATCCCGTCATTCCATATGGGAGGCGGGTCTCGCATGGCGTCGATCGTCGAGTTCTTCCTGGTCCTGGTAATCCTCGCGGCGGCCGCTGTGCCTTCACAGATGCTGCTGGGGGACGTCCTTGGCATCATCCCCGCTCACCGATCCTTTCGCTACTTTGGAGTCCCCGCCCTCATCCTCTTCCTCGCGATCCTGATCTTTCTCGCCTTCAACCTCCCGGTCCTCTTGGGTGCCATCGCAGTCGGCGCGGGAATCGGCCTCCTCGCGACGCTAGCCCTAGAGAGTGTCCGAATCGCCGGTTACCTATCGGGAAACATGCCCGCGGACCTCCCGATGCGGTTCGGCTTGATGGTCCTGGGCCTCGACAAGCGCTTCAAGCAGCAGATGCAGCGCCGCGTCCTCCGTCACATCAGCGAGCGGATCGAGGAAGGGGTCCCATCGACCGAGCTGATGGACGCGAAGGGGTTCCCCCGGCTCTCGCTTCGCACCATCCGCGGGATCATGCCCGGCGCCTTTCGAGCTGTCCTGGAAGAGAGTGGGGTCTCCCAGTGGAAGGTACGGGGGGCCGGCTACCTCTGGCACTACGCCAACGGCGCGACCTTTGGGATCATCCTGGCTCTTCTCTTCGGCGTGAGCTGGCCTCTGACCATCCTATTCGGGCTGATCCTCGCGTTCACCTTCATCGCCATTATCCGGTTCCTCATCCCGCCGATGCGACTGGAGCCTCGGATGCCCGCCGTGATCCTGCTGGCCCACGTTGCCCTGATCCTGGTGTTTGGCTTCGGGTTTGCGGCATTCCTCGCCCCCGAAGCCTCTGCACTCAGCCTGCTCAACCAGGCCCTGGAGCTGCTGGGGCTCTGAAGGCGCGGCCCCTTAGTCTCGCTCCACCGCGAACGCGATCTTCACGTTCGCCCGGAACTCCGTTAGCTGACTCCCCTTGACTTTGGCCGTCATCCCGACGACGTCGACGCCGCTGATGTTCTTCACGGTCTGGGCGGCCTCGGCCACCGCATTGCGGACGGCATCGTCGAAGCTCTCCTCCGAACTCCCGACCAGTTCAATCACCTTGCCGATGTGGGTCATGGTTCCCTCGCGCCGTCAGTCGCGAGGGCTATAAAGGACCTTTTCGGGCGCCTAGTCGCCCTCCTCCTTCCGAGTCCAAGGAAACTTCTCCCGGAAAAGGGCCCACACGTACCGGTAGGCTTGGTCCACCTTCACGTAAGGCGGAAGCGGCGGGACGTTGGGGTCGACTACGGCGTCGAGGAGGGCGGGTCCCTGATGGGCCAGGAACCGCTCCACGGTCTCCCGGAGATCGCCGGGCTCCTCCGCCCGGAAGCCCTTGCCGCCGCACGCGTCCGCCACCATGGCGAAGTTGATGGGCTGCAGGTCGGTGCCGAAGTCAGGATGGCCCACGACCTCCTGCTCGTACTTGATCATGGCCAGCTTGGAGTTGTTGAAGACCACGACCTTGACGGGAAGCTCGTACTTCACCGCCGTGACGAAGTCCCCCATGAGCATGGTGAACCCCCCGTCCCCGCACACGGCCAGGCACTGGCGGTCCGGGTAGGTGAGCTGGGCCGCCAGCGCCCCCGGCAAGCCGAACCCCATGGAGGCCAGGTTGCCTGAGAAGATGAACCGCCTCCAAGCGGTGGCCCGAAAGTGCCGGGCCGTCCACGTGGTCACGTTGCCCACGTCCACCGACACGATGGCGTCCACGGCCGCGGCGTCGCTCACGGCCTTGGCGAGGGCCGCCGGGGCGAGGGGAACCGTCTCGGCCTGCTCCTCCTTCCCCATCCGCTCCCACCATGCCACGGTGGCCTTGAGGTAGGTGTCGAGGAACCCTCGCTTCCTTTGGACCTTCACCCGACGGTTCAGCTCCGCCAGCGTGGCCTTGGCGTCCCCTAGGAGCGGCACATCCACCTTCGTCCGCATGCCGAGGGCCGCGGGATTCGAGTCGATCTGGATCGTGAAGGCGTCGTCTGGCAGGTACTCCGTGTAGGGGAAGGAGGTTCCCACCATGAGGAGGGTCTTCGCGTTCTCCATGGCTTCCTGGCCAGGCCGGGTGCCGAGGAGGCCCAGCCCTCCGATGACCAGTGGATGGTCATCCGGGAGAACCTCTTTGGCGAGGAGGGTCTTGACGACCGGGGCGCCGAGACGTTCCGCCAGCACCCCCAATTCCTCGCCGGCGCCGATGGCGCCCCGGCCCACGAGGATGGCGATGTTCTTCCCCTGGTCCAGCGCGCGAACCGCCCGATCCATCTGCTCGCGCTCCGGTGCGGGAAGCTCGTCGGCGAAGCCCGCCGGGAAGTCGGGCGCATCCCGGGAGACGATCCGGTTGGGGATGTCCAGGGGAAAGGAGATCTGGGCGACGCCCTTCTTGGAGAGGGCCTCTCGGGCGGCCAGGGTCGTCACGTGGGCGACCTGATCCGGGGTGGCGACGCGCGCGTTGTACACGGCCACGTCGTCGAAGAGGTGGTGCAGGTTGACCTCCTGGAAGTAGTGGGTCCCGATGACGTCGCTGTCCACTTGGCCCGTGATGGCGAGCACCGGCGCGTGGTCGAGCTTCGCGTCATAAAGGCCGTTCAGGAGGTGGATGGCACCGGGGCCGGCTGTTCCGAGGCAGACACCCAGGTTCCCCGTCAGCTTGGCATAGGCCGAGGCCGCGAAGGCCCCCGCTTCCTCGTGGCGAACCTGAATGAACTCGACTTCCGGATGCCGTCGGATCGCATCGACAATCCCGTTGATGGCGTCCCCGGGAATGCCGTACATCCGCTCGACCCCGAACTCCCGCAGCTTATGGACAAGAACATCGGCGGCGGTTCGATCCAGGCTTTCGCCAATCATGGCACTCCCCCGAGGCATCATGCCATCTCAACTTGAATCATAAAGGATTGTGATGACGATGAGAGAAGGCGCCAGGGGTGGGAGGTCGAGGAAGTTAGAGACGCGTTACCCCGATCCCCCGGCCACTGCGGGGACGCGGGACGCTCGATCGACAGGATGGTTTCCGAACCATCGATACCAAAGGAGCGCGTTGAGAACGACCAGGCCGGCGCCGACAAGGAACGTCATGAAGTAGAGACCCGCGTTCAGGATGAAGCCGGCGAAGAAGACCATACCCCCGTAGGCAAGGTCGAAAACCGCGTGGGTCATGCCGGCGGTTGTGGCCCGCTCGTTGCTGTCCATCACCTCCATGCTGAACGAGCCGACGACCGGGAAGGCCAGACTGGAAAACGACCCGCGTAAGACGAGGAAAAGGCCGGCGAGGAAGAGGGTCGGCGCGAAGGCCATGGCCGCCAAGAAGGGAACGGCCAAGAGGCGCGTATAGACGATAGCCCTCACCTTGCCCCAGCGCGCGACGAGAAGGGGAACAGCGAAGATCGCGGCCGCGATCGCCAGGTTATTGAAGATCACCACGGTACCGAATTCCGCCTCCGCCACACCGAACGCGTCGCCGAAGTGGAGGGGAAGGAGGGGGAAGTAGAGGCCCAGGCCCAGGGCGAAAGCAAGCGTGAGGACCGACAGCTTCCCGACGTTCGCCTTGTGCTTCACGTGCTTCAGAAGGAACATCTCGCGGAGGGGCTCTGGGGCCAGTGCGTAGGATTCCTTCATGTAGAACAGTGGAACCAATTCCGCGAGGCCGAAGGGGACCGACATGAAGAGGGTGAGACGGAGCGCGGTGGCCCGCGTCGTTCCGAACTCCAGGAAACCCAAGGACCCCGCCGGAAGGCCGGCGATCCAGGATCCAAAGAGGGTCGGTAGGGTGGCGGCCAGGGCCGCCCCGACGATGGTGGAGATCGTCGTGAGGACCCCGCTGATCGTGAAGAGGTGAATGCGCTCCGCCTCGCGGCTGTTCTCCATCATGAAGGGGGCGCCCACGACGCCATGAAAGGCCTCCCCCAGGCCCACGACGATCCCCAGAAGGAGGAGGGTCACCGGGGCCTGCACCACAAGGACGGCGGCGCCCGCGGCGATGGCGATGACGCTCGCGGTGATGAAGCTGCGCTTGCGGCCGTACTTGTCCCCGATGAAGCCGGCGGGGAGGGAGTTGAGGCCGTGGGCGATGAAGTTCAGGCCGAGGGCGATGCC
>JBHIBW010000059.1:0-10183 GCA_046759265.1 Thermoplasmata archaeon | reverse complement strand
GCCATCTCGTAGTAGTACCAATGGTCGCTGTCCTCCGTCGCCCCGCTTCCGGTGCCCTGCCAGCGGACTAAGGGACCGTCGGTCATGTCATTGGTGTATGCGTTGGTCTGGTACTCCTCGTACTCCACGTAGACGTCTCGCTCCCCCAGATCACGACGAAGGCTGTCGGCGAAGTTGTCTCCCGTGTCGTAGTCGTAGAAGCCCGACGCGTTCCACACGATGCTGTTCGCCCAGTCGCCTCCATGGGCCGAGACATCGACCCGGCCTTGTACGTAACTGGATTCTCGGTCGGCAGACGCGTTGTCCCACCACAAGTACACGTTCGTGGTGTTCAGGGCTTCCGGCGGTCCCGCAGACGGGTTGCCGTAGACGATGTAATGGTTGTCGTCGGAGCTGCTGACGGGGATGTCCGTCTGGAGCTTGAAGATGACATGCGTGTCGGGAGTGTTGAGACCCCGGACCTCCCGGGGGACCTCATTCCAAGCCGCACCGTCCCAGTAGAATACCCGCAGATCGTCGCCGTCCGGCTGCATGTCTCCCTCCGTGATTTCGGTGGCTGTGTCAAGACCGGTGACCCGAACCGTGTAGCCGGTGTACCCGTTGAAGGGGGCGTTGGTTCCTGTTGTGGTTGTGATCATCCTCCTCCGATCATAGCCAGAAGGGAAGTCCCCAGGCGGAGCCGAGCCCTCCGCGTCGTCGAACTCGAGGAGGACAGGGACGAGAACGGTTAGGAGGAGAACCGCGCCTAGGAGGATTGTGAGCTTCCTGCGCCCTCGCATAAGTACACCGTGACTTTCCATCCCACAAGATCCAGGGCGCCCCCGTTCGAAGGTCGGAGGCCGCCTGGCCGCGGTCTGCTTGCTCTGGCGATGTCCCCTTAAACCGTTTCTCTCACGATTTTCAAAGGTCGGAAAAAATAGGTGCGGGGTGATCCCAGGTCTCGAGACGGCTCAGGCAACGGCCTTGTAGTCCTTCTCTCCCGCGGGGATGTCCACCATCAGCCAGTTCTCCCTCGGAGGAAGAGGGCAAATGTAGTAGGGACTGTACACGCAGTACGGGTTGTACGCATCGTTGAAGTCCAGGACGTAGCTCCCGGTCGGACTGACCTGTAGGTCGATGTAGCGGCCCGCCCCGTACGTGGCCTTCCCGGAAGTCCCGTCCCGGAAGGGGATGAAGAGGGAAGGCGGACCGTGAATGTGTTCGTCGTCTCGCCGGTACGCGTAGATCTTCTGCGGCAGGCCCTCGACCTCGAACTCGAAGAAGCCGACCTTCCGGTAGAGGCTCTCTTGCCCCTCCACGCTGGTGGCCATGACGATCTCATCCGGGTTCACGATCTCCTCCAGCTCCACCTCAAACACGAGCTGGGGGTTGTAGGGGAAGTACCGGAGACCGCGGAAGGATCGGCGCTCGTTCTCGGGAACCGGGGAGTTGTGGGATCCGCGAAAGAACTTATCCTTCTCGACTCTCGCTTCCTGCAGCTTTTCGCGCCGCTCCTCCAGGTCCATTCCGAGAGAATGAGGTTGTGGCCGCCTTAAAACCTTACCTCGGCCCTTTCACCTCGATGCGTCCGCGTAAGAGTTATTCTGCTTGGGGGGCTCTCCAGATGCGTGGCGGACAAGGCGGACGTGCTTATCGTCGGAGGCGGCGTCCACGGCACGAGCCTCGCCTACCATCTCCTTCGCAAGGAGGCCGGCCGGGTCGTTGTCCTCGAGAAGAGCGCCGTGGGGGCCGGTGCCACAGGATGGTCCGCTTCCTTCATCCGCCATCACTACTCGAATGAGATCACAGTGCGTCTCGTCCAAGAGAGCGTGAAACTTCTCCAGGACTTCGATCGGGTCACGGGGCGCGCCTCCCACGTGACCCCCAACCCGCTCCTCGTTTTGGCCGGGGAGGAGCACGCCAGGCCGTTGGAGAAAAACGTCGCGATGCACCGGAAGCTGGGGGTGAACGCCAGCTTGCTTACCCCCGAGACGGTTGCCGAACGGTTTCCTTACCTCGACCTGACCGGCGTCGCCTCGGCGGCCTTGGAGGAGGACGCGGGCTATGGGGATGCGATGCGGCTCAGCGAGGCCTACGCGAGCGAGATTCCAGACCTCGGTGGGGAAATCGTCACTGGGAAGGAGGTGGCCTCGGTCCTCGTCCGCGGGGGAAAGGTCGACGGCGTACAGACCGCAGACGGGACCCTCCGAGCCGAGAGCGTCGTACTCGCCGCTGGCGCCTGGTCCGGACGGTTGGCGGAAACGGCCGGGGTCTCGGTTCCCGTGACGTCCACCCTCCTCTCCGTGGGCTTGCTGGATCCTCCCGAGCCAGTCCGAGAGACGCCCATGGCCTTCGACATGACCACGGCCACCTACTGGAGGCCCTACGAGGGCGGGAGGCTCCTCGTCGGAACCGATGAGGAGGAGGGGGACTGGGATCCCGATGGGCTGCCGGGGGCCGTGGGGTTCGACTTCCTCATCAACGCATCCGAGCGCCTCGCCCAGCGCTGGCCCCGGATGGCGGACGCCCACTTCATCAATGGCTGGGCGGGCGTCGATGCGGCGACACCGGATCTGCATCCCATCATCGGGGCCGATCCCCGCGTCGAAGGCCTGTACCACGACACCGGATTCAGCGGCCACGGGTACAAGTTCAGTCCGGCCGTCGGCCGGGGCCTCGCGGAGCTGATTGTCGACGGGCGATACGAAACACTGGACCTCACGCCCTTCCGGCCCGAACGGTTTGAGGAGGGCGACCTCTTTCGGAGTCGCTACGCCGTGAGCGTTGTGCAGTAGGGGAACGGACAACCCTTTTGCGCTGCCCCGCGTTGATTGGAGCAATGGGGCTGTACCGGCTCATCCGACCCCTCCTCTACCGCCTTCCGCCGGACTTGACCCACGAAGCGTCTCTTTGGGCCTTCCGGCGTAGGATCTGGGGTCGTTCAGGCCCAGAAGCCTCGGATCCTGCGCTGAAGACGCAGGTGGCCGGTGCCACTCTCAGGAACCCATTCGGGCTGGCGGCCGGATACGACAAGAACGGCGAAATCACGAATTCCATGGCCGATCTTGGTTTCGGGTTCGTGGTTGTGGGGTCCGTTCGCCCCGAAAGCCACCCAGGCAACCCTCGTCCCTGGTTCGTTCGCAAGGCCTACGATGGCGGACTTGTCAACGCCATGGGGCTCCCGTCCAAGGGCACCTCGCACGTCCGAGAGCGTCTTGGCGGAGGTAAATCGCGAATCCCTCTCTTTGTCAGCATTGCGGGAGATACCGCCGCTGACTTCGCTACGGTTCGGGAAGGGCTGGACGGCCTGGCGACGGGGTGGGAGATCAACATCAGCTGCCCCAACACGGAGACGGGTCGGACGTTCGAGGACGATCCTGAAGCCCTGACGGCACTCCTCGACCGCCTCCGGCCGTTCCCGGATCGACCCTTCCTCAAGTTCTCCCCCTACCTCAGGGAGGAAGATCGGGATCGGACCCTGGAGATGGCCCGTCTCGCCCTTCGGCAGGGGTTCCCCAACTTCGTCCTCACGAACACCCTCGCTATGCCCGAGTTGGGGGTGGGTTCGGCTCAGGGAGGTCTCAGTGGTCGGCCGCTGTTCCCCCTGGCGCTTCAGGCCATCCAAGACTTCCGGGCGGAGTTTGGGGACAAAGTTCAGCTCATCGGGGTAGGAGGCGTCAGCACGGGAAGGCAGGCCTTCCAGATGATCGCCGCCGGCGCCCAGGCGGTGGAGGTGCTTACGGCCTTGATCTTGCACGGTCCCGGCGTCGTCCGTCGACTCTCGAAACAACTCAAGGAGAGCCTCACGGAGAAGGGATTCGCCCACGTGGAGGAAGTCGTCGGCTCCGCCGCGTGACGTTGCCGGGCTTCCCGGAGCCGATCCGACGACCTAGAGGTTCTGAACGACGTCCATCTCGTTGCCGTCGGGGTCTCGAAAGCTGGCTTCGAGGACCTTGGAGCCACCGCGGTCCTTCTCCTCTGGCTCCTGAGAGAAGCTCCCACCCCAGGCCTCGAGTGAGGCCCGGAGCTTCTCCATGTCCTTTGCGACGAAGTGGAGGGCCACGGGCGCCTCTTGGGTCCGGGCTTTCGGCGCCTCCATCTCCGAGGTCCCATGGAGAGCGAGCGTAATCCCGCCGGCGTCGAGCTCGGCAAACTCGCCCACCTGCTTGCGGAGGGACATGCCGAGGGCCTTCCGGTAGAAGCTGAGACACCCACTAAAATCGGAAACCCAAAGGAGGATCGGGTCGATCTTCTTGATCAGGATTCTCTCCTTGTCCGCGAGGACGGACTGGACGCCCTTCATGACCGATGCAAAACCGACCGTCCTATAAACCCTGGGCGGTTCGCTTCCCGGCGGGCCTTCTCCTATCCAGACTGATAACGATGGGGGAGAGTTTTTCCTTGCAGAGAGAACCGCTGGACATGTGGGCCATCCATCTCGGGTCGCGTTCGCCCTAGTCCTGTTCCTTCTCCTGGGGTCCCTCGTCTCGGTCTCGCCGGCGAAGGCCCACCCATATCATCTTCAAGTCCAGAATGATCTCGCCACGTTTCCGGAAGAGGTGAATCGGGACCAATGGATCGCGCAGTCCTTCCTCGCGGAATCCAGATACAACCTCACCCGCGTCTCGCTCCTGCTGACCGACATCGGAATCGATGATGAGTTGGAGGTGGCCATCCGGGACGACGCTGGAGGCATGCCTGGCTTCTTCAACCTGACCCGGGCGACAGCGAACGGCCCCTCCATCGGAAACTGGGTCGACGTGGACCTTGATCCGTGGATTGAGCTAACGGCGGGCACATCCTATTGGATCGTGGCCCACAGCAAGCAATCCTGGGGCGACGGCTACGCCTGGTGGGGTTCTGACGATGAGTTCGCTTACCTCCCCGGGTTCGGGGCGGCCTCCTTCGATGGGTTCTCGCTTTGGGCCTTCATCGGCCACGATATGACCTTCCGCGTCTACGGGTTCCATCAGCCCGACGTGGCATTTACCGTCACCCCCTCGGCCACGTCCCTCAACCCCGGCGAGACGGTGACCTACCAGGTCGAGTTCCAGAACACCGGCCTGGGATCGTCTGCGGCGTTGTGGATCAACCTCACCCTTCCTCCGGAACTCCGTTACGTATCGGACGACGCGGGGGCAATCGGAGGGGTCCGCAGCGGGTCCTATTCGTTTGAGTTCAAGAACGTGGGTTCCGGGACGTACATCTTCAACATCACGGCCCGCGCGGAGGGTGGCACCCCCGACGGAACGCAGGCCTTGACACCGTTCCGTCTCGAGGCATTGGACCATCTGGGCGCGCCTCTGACCTCGTCGAACCAAGATGTTCTCGTGACGATCCTCAATGCAGACATGGCGTACGATGCGTCGGTAACCCCTGGGACCGCCGCCCCAAGCGAGATTGTCGAGTTTCAGCTCACCTTCACCAACGCAGGACAGGCCAACGCGGCGGGCGTCTGGGTCAACGTAAGTCTTCCCACGGAGTTGAGTTACAGCAGCGACGACGCCGGAGCGATCGGGGGAACACGGAGTGGATCCTTCTCCTTCGAATTCCTCGATGTGGTCCCCGCAAGCTACCTCTTCAACGTGTCGGCCTCCGTCAACGGGGGCATCCCAGACGGGACAACGGCGACGACCAACGTCACCTTCGAATCACGAGATCTCGCAGGAGTCGCCCTGAACCAAACCGCCCGGGACCTTGATGTAATCATCCGCAACGCGGGCCTCAGCCTCACGTTGGTCTCCTCCGCTCTCACGGCCCAGCCGGGAGACGCCATCGTGCTCAACGCCACCGTGAGGAATCTGGGAGGCGAATCTGCCATGAACGTGCGCGTCGACGCGTCCGTGGACGCCAACGCGACCTACCTGACGTCCACCCCGCCCGGCACGTACAACCCCGTGGACCGTGACGTAGACTGGGACCTGGGGACACTCGGCGCGGGAGCGATTACTAGCGTCGAATGGGAACTGTCAGTTCCCATCGGAACACCCGACGGAGCATTCGTCCGATCGTTCGTTCGCGCGAGGGGAGAGGACCTGTCAGGGACGGAGCTCCCCCGTCAGGAGGAACAATCGGTCACCCGCATCCAAGCCCCCGGTGTCATCCCGGCTCTTGTCGTCAATCGAACGGACGCCGAAGGCGGCGATGAGATACTGGCCCTTTTCTACTACAATAACACCGGCTCCGTTACCATGCCCCGTGCATGGATCAACGCCACCTTGGGCGGCCACTACGAGCTGATGGGGCTGAATCCAGTGATCCCCTACACGAATTCCTCCACTGGCTTCTCGGTAGAGCTAGACAACGTGACCGTTGGACCGCACCTCTTGCAAGCGCGACTCCTGGTGGTTCGGGGGTTGGACGATGGGCTCGCCATGGAAGTCCAGATCGAGTGGACCGCAACGGACGCCAGCGACAACGTGCTTGCTCCCGATACCCTCAATGGGACCGTGGAGCTGCGCGCTCCGGCCGTCACCATGACCCTGGAATCGTCGGCGGCGGAAGTCGTGGATGGCTCGTCGTTCTTACTGAACTTGACGGTGGAAAACGTCGGGCAGGCGGACGCTTTCGGATGGCTGAATCTCACCCTACCCGCGGGCACCGGCTACGAAGGGGAGGCATCGGCGCTTAACGTGACAGTCACTGGGGGACTTGTAAGCTGGGCTCTGGCCGGGATGCCAGGTGCGACCAACCTAACGCTGCAGGTCACGCTCCGAGCTGGGGGAGACCCTGGACTCAAGTCCTTCCGGTTCCAGATCGACCTTACCGACCGCATGGGGAGTGGCCCCCTCCCTCTACTGGGCGAGGCCGTGTCGGTTGAGTTCGTGGCGTCTCCCTCCCCCCTAGGGAACCTGCCTTGGCTCTTGCTTCTGGTTCTGCCCCTGGTCGGTCTCGGGGCTTGGGCTGCGGTGGCCATTCGACGACGTGGCGGGAAAGATGATACCAGTGTAGAAGAGGTATTCGTCGTCGATCGGGGGGGCAGTCTCCTCGCCCATCGATCCAACTCCATTCTTCAGTACAAGGACGAAGACCTGGTCGTGGCGATGCTCACGGCCATCCAGCGGTACATTGAGGACGTGTTCAGCTACGGAGTCGGTGACACGATCCGGGGTCTCGAGTTCGGAGAACGACGCATCCTCATCGAAGATGGGACATCCCACTTCGTCGCCATCGTCTATCGAGGTGGGGATGCATCCGGCCGCCTCCGAGTCCGCGCACAGAGTCTCTGCGCCAGAATCGACAGGCAGTTTGGCAAGATCATCGACGATTGGAATGGAGACACGGACGAGGTCCGAGGGATCGCCGCCCTGCTGCCCCACATCTGGCGGAAGCGAGCTACCAAAGGTTCTGAATAGAAGCCCTCGTGTCGGAGGCCTTCGTTGGACCCGCGAGGGAAACCAGGGAGCTCCCCCTTTCGACTAGGCCGAGACGGAAGGCTCCCTTGGCCCCTGGAAAATCCGTCCGCCCTGATGATCGTAGCTATGGGCATCGGCTTCCTCGCAGGCTTCACCTTCGAGCGGATGGACCTGGCGGCCATGGCGGCCCTGGGAGCCCTGTTAACCTTCTCCCTGGCCGACGTGCCCTTGCGGGGGTTCGGGAGGAGCCTACGGGCGGTCCCCTTAGCCTTCGCGTTGTGTTTTGGCCTCCTCCCTGCCTTCCTCTTGCTCGCGGCCTTCCTGACCTCCCCCCTCCTCTGGGAGGGATGGGCCATTCTCATCGCCGTCCCCCCGGCGGTGTCCATCATCCCCTTCGCGGCGATCCTCCGTGGAGACGTGCGCGCGGCCGTCGCATCCAACGCCCTGATCTACGTGGCTTCACTCGGGATGACCCCTCTCCTGGCGCTCCTCCTGCTGGGCGTCGGCGTCGATCCCGTTCAGCTTGTGGTCACGGTGCTCGTCCTCATCCTACTCCCCCTGGCCCTCTCCCGTGTCGTGCGCAACCTGGCGCCCCCGCCTCGAGGCGTACGTCTCCTCCGGAACCTCTCCTTCGTCCCGCTGACCTTCTTCATCGGGGCCGCGAACCGGCAGGTCCTGATCGACAACCCCGGCCTTGCCTTGGAAGCCCTGCTGGCCTCGGTCTTCGTCGTCGCGGTCGCGGCCGGAATCGTTTGGTTCGTTTTCCGGACCATCAACGACGAGTTGCGGGTCACCCTGGTCCTGTTTTCGGGCTACAAGAATGCCGGTCTCGCGGCCACGATTGCCCTGGCCCTGTTGCCCCCCTCGGCAGTGCTGGCCCCCACCATGATGATCCTCTTCCAGATCTTCTGGATCCCCGTCCTCGCGAGGCTCCGCACCGGCCGAGGCAGGGGCCCCCCCGTAGGTTGATGTAAGGACGTCCCCATTCCGGCGCCATGGCGGGGAAGGTCCTCCAGGACGTGCCGCCGCTGAGCTTCGCCAGCGGGCAACGATTCACCCCGATGGGGGCGCTTAAGGCCGTGGCAGACTACCTCGGCGTCGAGGCCAGCTACCCGTGGCTCATGGGGATGAGCGGGGCGTCCTTCCGGGCGGCCTGGTCGGACACCTGGAGCTTGGATATGACCTACGCCGCCCCAGAGGACCTCGTGGCGACCGGTGCGGGGACGCTGGGCCTCCACACGGAGAGTCACGTGGATCTCTCGCTCGAGGACGCCTGGACGAAGCTCATGGAGCGGCTGGACGCTTCCATCCCCGTCCTGAGCTGCGGATTGGCGGGGGCGCCCGAGTTCTGTGTGGTGTACGGATACCGCGAGGACCCGCCGCGGTTGCTCGTCCGGAGCTACTTCGCGAAGGACGAAGGGGAGGTCCCGTTCCAGCCCTGGATCGGATGGAATTACGCCGGATACGGTCGAAATCCGTTGGTCCTCCCGACGAAGGGGACCGAGGAGCCCCCCTCCCTGGAAGAGGCCCTCCACCGCGCCCTCCGATTCGCCCGGGAGAAGGGGCCCCTTGCGCCTCAGCTGGAGGCCAAAGGCCTCCATCTCGGCCTTAGCTCGTACCGGGCATGGATTCAGGCCCTCGAGGAGGAGGCATCTGAGGATTTGGAGAGCAAGGCGTTCAACATGGCGCTCACCCTGAACGCCCTCCTCGATGCCCGAAGAACCGCGAGCGAGTTCACACAGATCCTCGCCGCGATGAACGAGGACTGGCGCCTGAGCTTGAGCCGGGCGGCCGAACACTACCGTCATCAGGTGACGGCCTTGGGCGAGGCGCGGCACATCCTGTACTTCCCCCGAGAGGCGCCCGAGGAGGCCGCCACAAAGGCCGCGAAACAGCTCGCGAACCCGGAATTGCGGAAGCGATATGGAGACGTCCTCCGAGCCGCGATGGACGAGGAGAACCTCTCCCTGGAGTGGATTGAGAGGGCGGTAAAGGAATAACTCTAAATGCCGGAATCCTGAAAGAAGTCTTATATATCGATACCGATATATCGATACCGATAGGTGGCAAGCATGGGTCGGTATCAGAGTGCCCGGAGTGTGGTTTGTCTGTGCCCCCCAGGATATGGCGGGTTCTCCTTCGGCATCGGGTCGCAGGATGAGTTCGTCGATGATCTGGAGGAGTACAAGGAGCGTCTGGAGCTGGAGATCCGCCATCTGGAGAAGCGGATTGCGAAGTTGAGGGAGGAGGCCTCCGCGGGGTAGATGCCGGACGAGCTGTACTGTTACTGCGGGCCGTTCCGCATCAGCCTTGTCCCCCGGGGACTGCTGAAGCCCGTCATTCTCCACCTCCTCCGCGAGCGACCGATGCACGGGTTCGAAATCATGGAGGAAGTGACGACCCGCACCGGAGGCATGTGGCGACCAGGCCCGGGGGCCGTATATCCCGCGCTTCTCTCTCTCGAAGAGAAGGGCTTTGTCACGGTGGGGGCGGAGGAGGAACGTGCGAAGAAACCGTACACCATCACGCAAAAGGGACGAGAGGCCGTCGAAGGCCTAGGCGACATCCTGGAGGATTGGGAGACCTCCAGGGATACTCTGGAGGGCCTTCTTACAGTGCAGCTTCCCCGGTAGCCCTCAGAAGTCGGCGCCGGCCACAATCTGCGGTTCCAGGCCGGGGAAGCCCTTGAGATACTCCCTCCGCTCCTTCCGCAGGGTCTCGACCATGGCCCTAATCTGTCCTTCTTCGTAGAAGCGCCTCAGGTCGAACTTGGAGAGGTCCACCCCGTCGACGGTCGCCGGGACCTGCAGGTCCCAATAAGAGTGCTTCTGCCAACCAATCGTTCCGCG
>JBHIBW010000058.1:0-10205 GCA_046759265.1 Thermoplasmata archaeon | reverse complement strand
TCCACTGCATCCCGAGCAGCTCTTCCGCCGCCGGGTGGCGAAGCCTCGCTCCGATCCGGTGAGCCATGACAGTGGTGCGTCCTCCAGGGTGATGGTGGACGAGCCACGAACAGGAAGCAGGACTTCGCGCAGTTTGGATCGTGGGCCTCCCGTGAGCGAGTCCTGCGAACGAGCGCCCCTTAAACATCTTCGGAGATTCCCTGGGCGTGGACCGGGACGCAGTCATGGCCAGGCTAGAGGCCTTGGCCGATCCCGAGGGACGAGAGGGCATGGCCCGCTTCGGGATCGCCACCGGTCGGGCGTTGGGGATCCGCGTTCCGGAGTTGCGTCGGCTCGCGCGTAAGATCGGTCGCGACCATGGCCTCAGTCAGGAACTTTGGGACACCGCTGTGCATGAAGCCCGGATCCTGGCCTCGATGATCGACAACCCAGGCGAGGTTACGGAGGCGCAGATGGAGGCCTGGGTGACGGATTTTGATTCCTGGGATCTATGTGACCAGGTCTGCGGAAACCTCTTCGATCGAACGCCCTTTGCGTACGAGAAGGCGGCGGTCTGGAGTGGTCGCGACGAGGAATTCGTCACGCGCGCGGGCTTCGCCCTGATGGCATATCTGGCGGTCCACGATAAGAAGGCAGTCGACGCGGATCTTCTCGCGTTCCTTCCGTTGATTGAGAGAGAAGCGGTGGACGGCCGGAACTACGTGAAGAAGGCCGTCAACTGGGCCCTCCGGCAGATCGGGAAACGGAACCGGAACCTGAACGTCGCGTCGATCGCGGTCGCAGAGAGAATTCATCAGGTCGATTCCCCCTCGGCCCGGTGGGTTGCCTCCGATGCCCTCCGCGAACTGAGGAGCGAAGCCGTCCAGGCGCGATTGTGAGGGTCATGGCTCAAAGAACGGGCGGGCCCGTGTTTAGGACCTCCAGAGCTCGCCAAGGGCGACTCGCTCCAGAACGAGGTCGAACACCCGTTCGGACTCCACCGATTGCACCTCCTCCTCGCTCACCCCGAATGCGGCCAGCTTGTCCACTTGGGCATCGATTAAGTCGTCTGACCTCTCCAGGCCCAGGTCGGTGAGGAGCCGCGACAAGCGGGCTTCACCCAGGATGAGGAGGACCAATCGGTCCTGCCTCTCCTTTAGCCCCATCTTCGCGAGGGCAGTCTCGATCTGGCGTTCCCCGGCCGCGAACAGGAGGACCTCCATCATGCGGTCGGAAGCGATGTTGGTCCCTCTCGCGAAGGCACGCTCTGCGTGGTCCCACGCCACCAGAAGATGTTCCTCTCCGAACACCATGTCCGCATCGAAGGCCTGGGCCTCGAGCCCCTGGTCCCCGGCGACCTCCTTGAGGCGGACCACAAACTCCGGAACGGGGCCGACCTTACCTCGCGCCCCGATGACGGAACACTTCATGCCGTTCCTCCAGGGCCTTCCGACGATAGGCCCGCAGGATGTCTCCACGGGAGAGGATGCCCACGATTTCTCGGGGGTCCTCCACCCGGACCACGGGCAAGTGCCCGATGCCGGCGATGGACATCCGCTCCATGGCCACTTCCAGGCTATCCATCGGGTTGACGACGATAAGCCGCTGGGTTTCCACCTCACGAACCGTGGTGTCCGGACCGAACTCGGCGAGCGCCCTCCGCACGTCTTCGTGGGTGATGATCCCCACAAGGAGCCCCAGTTCATCCACCACAGGGAAGCCTTGGTGTCCCGTGGTGATCATCTTCTGGCCCACTTCCTGAACGGGGGTGTCCTCGCGGACCGTGTCCACGGCCGCCACCATGGCCTCGCGCACGCGGACCGTCCGAAGCACGTTGAGCTCGATGTCGTGCTCGAAGAGAATCCCCTTACGGCGCAGGACGCCTGTGTAGAGGGTGTCCCGTTGGAGGAGAATGGAGACGCCGTCCGCCACCACGGCCGCTAACATCACGGGGACGATGAACTGGAAGTCCCCCGTCAGTTCGAAGACGATGAGAATGGAGGTGAGCGTGGCCCGCGTGGCCCCCGCGAGGAGGGCGCCCATGCCCACGATGGCGTAGGCCGCGAAGGGGCTCGTGGTGCCCGGGGCCATCGCGTTGAAGGTCAACCCCATCGCGGCCCCCAACATCGCCCCCATGAAGAGGGAGGGGGAGAATCCCCCGCCGCTTCCGCCTGACCCAAGGGTCAACCCGGTGGCGAGCATCTTGACGAAGCCGAGGAACAAGAGCAGGACGACCGCCAAGCCGAGGGGCGTTGAGGCGGGAAGGAGGGTCCCATTCACCACCGCCAGGATGCTCTGGTACCCCGCCCCCATCACCTGGGGGACAAAGATGGCCAGCGGGACCATGATGGCGGCCCCGAGAGCCGGGATGAGATACGGCGGCAGGCGGACGCGAGCGAAGGCGTCTCCGAGGGCGAACCGGACGCGAATCCAGAAGACCGCGAAGAGACCCGCCGCCAGGCCGAGGAGAATGAAGAACCCCAGCTCCACCGGCGAGACGAGGGCGTAGGTCGCCGGGAATAGGGGGGCCCGAGGAAGGAAGAGACCGATCACGGCCGAGGCGAAGACGGAGGAGATTACGAGGGGGATGAAGGAGCGCGTACGGAGCTCCAACAAGATGAGCTCGAGCGCGAAGAGGACGCCGGCGATGGGGGCGTTGAAAGTGGCGGCAATCGCCCCGGCCGCGGCGCAGGCGACGAGGATTTTCCGCGGCGCGTTCGCCAGCCCGAGGGCCGACCCCGACGCGGCGCCAATCTGAATGATGGGCCCTTCGCGTCCGGCGGAGGCGCCACTCCCGACGGTCAGGGCGGAGGCCAATGACTTCAAGCCAATGGTCCGCGGCCGCATCCGCCCCTCTTCGGCGAGGTTCGCTTCCATGACCTGCGCCACGCCCGCGCCGCGCACTTCAGGGGCGAGGTAGTGGATGATCAGGCCCACGAGGAGCCCTGCCAAGGGCAGGATGAGGATGAGAATGAGTCGCGCGCTCCCCAGTTCCGTGTAGAAGAAGGTGGCATCGAGGTTGAGGATTCCCGGATCCACCCACGGTGCGCCGAAGAGCATCCCCCCGTTGTGGAAGACGGAGATGAACACCCAGAGGAGGTAACGGAACCCCAAGGCGAGGAAGGCCGCGATGGCCCCGATGAGCGCTGCGAGGCTGCTCAAGGTGAGGTATTCCCGAACGACCTCGCGGGTGACATAGGGGAGAGGCCGATGCGCGGATGCATCCATAGTCTGCCAGAGAGGGCAAACCCAACCGTGGGAAAAACCTAATCGAAGTCGTAGAGGCCGTACTGGCCCTCACGTGGGCCTTCCACGACCTCCTCTCCCCGCCGGCCAAGTTGGGAGAGGATGCTCTTGGCGATCCCGGCGCCGATCGTGGGGATGCGGGCGAGTTCCGCGACCTCCACAGATCGAAGGTCCTCCTTGGTCTTGAAGCCCCGATCGAACAGGTTCCGTGCTCGAACGCGCCCGACGCTCCGGAGGCTCACGAGATCCAGGAGTTCCTCTTTCACCCCGTAACCCATCCGGGCCATCAACCTGGAGAGGGGTCGGAGCCGCTTCTTGTTGAAGAGGCGGCCGAGTTCGTGCATGGCGTAGAGGATCCACTCCGCCATCTGGACTATCCGGCGGATGTCCCCGGGCCCCACCCGGAACTTCTTTGTGATGTCGTCCTCGGGGATCTCCTCCATCCAATCTTCGAGGAGCGTCGCCGTCTTCACCTCGGACAGCAGGAACTCCTCGTCCTCGGGCTCGACGAAGTATTCCGCCGTGGCCGCCTTCTCCTCCACCCAGGCGTAATCCTTTCGCCCGAGGTAGAGGGTCGGCATATCCGGCGTCGCGGCGACCGCGTGAAGGTAGGAGAAGTTGTCACCCGCCTTCTCCGACTTCAGGGCCTCCCGGAGCATGACCGCGGAGAGGGGGTCCACATACAGGTCGGAGGTCCGTCGGCCGAAGAGGGTCGGCCTGAGTGTCTCCTCGCGCCGGGTCATTTCCTCCTGTTCCAGAAAGGAAAGGACACGCTCGATTCCCTCCTCCATCATGGCGACATCGCGTTGATATGCGTAGAAGGTCCGCTCCATGAAGGCCCGCAGTTCCCTCTCCGTCTGGACATGGCCCGTAGCGATCGCGGCTAGTAGATGCATGCGAAGGGCGGGCTCGCTCCCGAGTTTCGACTCGATGGCCTCTGGCCCCGCCAGAATATAGTTGTCCATGAGCTCGGGGATGTCCTCCTCGTACCGAGCGAGGAGGATGGCCTCGCCGAACTCGTCGTACTGGGGTCGGCCTGCGCGTCCCGCCATCTGCTTGATTTCGAGGATGGGGATGAAGTCGTAGCCGTAGTTGGGCTCGTATCGCCGGACATCACGGATGATTACGCGCCGCGCGGGGAGGTTGATGCCTGCGGAATTGTGCACCGCGAAGGCGAAACTGCAAACGTAACTCTCATCTCCTTCTACATGCAGATTGTAGAGGTAGCCTGTATACGGAATTTGGCGAACGGTGCGGACCGGAGATCGGAACGATCCATCTACTCGGGTTATCCAATTCGAAGTTCGTTCAGACTTGAATACTAGCTCCGGGTCGACTTCCATAATGTCAGTTAGAAAACGGCGTCCCTGTGCCCCCGATAGCGCCAAGGTGTACATCGGTCTCTTGCCGAACCCAAGTGGCTCACTGACTCGAGTGGAGGGCATGTAGCCCAGCCTTCTCAACATCCGACCCATTTGCTCGGCTAGTCTTGGGGAGACGGTACTGTAGCGAGATGTCGCGTATCGTTGTGGATCGATCGAGCCATCCCCACGCCACGCACCTCGCACAAGAGCTTTCAGAACGTGAAGAGGCCCGCTGAGCCACACCTCAGGGAAGTGTTTGTTCGACGCTCCCCGGCCAAACTGCCGATCAAGGAACGTGGCCAAGACTCGGGAACAGCAATAGACCCTCCGCCGATGCCTTGTGGCGTCGCTGACTCTTGGCACGCATCTAAAAGTCTTGCTCATGGAATCCGCGATCAGTTCCGTCAGGTCGTCCTCGTACGTCGCGATAGCAAACCCGACGACCCCGTTTCTTCCCGTGAAGCCCTCCGCGACGTAGAGACCGAAAACTTCGGCCGTTTCATCACTCAGGTGGATAACCTTCGGGACAGGTCGCGCAACCGGATGGGGGAACTCAGCGCCGAACTGATTCCGACCCACGAACTCTTGGTCATGGATTCGGATGGCAACGGAACCTCCATCAGAGGCCATCTCGGAAATCTCGACCGGAGATTGGACCTCCTCACAAAATTCTGGCCGCCTCTCCTGGCAAAGGGTCTTCGCCTCCACCCACTCGGGCTCATCACGAATCATCTTGTGCCAATGGCCACGCTTTCCATTGTATCCGTAGCGGTAGCGCGTGTTCCTCAGGACCCGATGCTCGGGGCTCATTCGGACGGGCAGCATTCCGTCTGCTTTGACCTCTACAAGATCGCCCTCAAAGGGACGACGAGTTGTTCCGAGAACTTTCCGGAACCGACCGCGATGGGTGAGAACCCTGTCCCCCTCGTCAAGGTCTGCAATTCTGACGGGCCCACGGTCTGTGGTGATCAAGGTATCGGGGTGAAGGCAAAGGGTGGGTGTGGCAACAATGGTCTTCAGGGAATGATCGCGGAAGAGGTCTTCAACGACCTTCCTCTGCCGATTTGTCAACCCGGCGTGGTGGAAAGCGGTGCCGGCTTTGAGGTCCGAAGCGAGTCGGCTTCCCAGAGAAGTGGGCTCTTCCTGGCGGCCTTCCATGGACTCCGCGGTTTTCGATAAGAGTTTGACCTCTTGGGACGAGAGATAGGGTTTCGCAGTCGGTCGGAGTTTCCTCGCAATCGACTCCGTCGACCTGCGAGTGTTCACAAAGACGAGCGCCTGCCCTCCATCTCGCAACGTATCTCGAACCAACGAGGGGATATCCTCTCCTTCGGGGTCAAGGAGACGGTGGGAGAGGTCGGCGAACGTGATTCCCCCGTCGAAGAAGACCCCCTCCCTGAGAGGTACAGGCCGCCACTCACTCGAGACGTGATTGGCCTCCAACCATCGCGCGAGTTCCGCAGAGTTGGCAATGGTTGCAGAGAGAGCGATGACTTGGGCTCCTGGGTTAACTTGCCTGAGCTTGGCCAGGGTCACCTCCAAAGTAGGGCCTCGCCCCACATCGTTGATCAGGTGGACTTCGTCGGCCACAACCACAGAGAGCTGTTTCAGCCAGTGGGTGCGGTGGCGTAGTAGGGAGTCGGCCTTCTCAGAGGTTGCGATAATAACATCGTAGCTGACCAGGGTCGGATCGTCGGAATCGTAATCCCCCATTGAGAGGGCGACCTTGATCCCTAATTCTTCGAAGGGCTTCAGATCCTCGTACTTCTCTGCTGCAAGAGCTCGGAGAGGGACAATGTAGAGCGCCTTCCCGCCGTTCAGGACGGACTTGAGTAGGGCCAGATACGCGACTAGGCTCTTTCCGCTCGCCGTGGGAATCGCGAGAACGAGGTTCTCCCCGGAGAGGGCGGGCGCGATGGCCTCTGCCTGGGGCGGATAGAGCTCGGTGATCCCCTGATCCTCGACAATGCGTCGGATACGGGGGTCAATCTCGAGCTCGGAAAGACGCATCCTTCTTCCTATTTCGATGCCTCGGATAAGCTTTCCCGGGCCCCGAGGCGTCGGATCTTCCGACACCCTTATGGGCCTCTGTCCTCTCGGAAACAGCATGTCCGATGAGGCGTTCGACCGGCTCGCGGATGAGTTATTTCAGACGTCGGTCGAAAGGTTCCCCGTCTTGGGCACGGCTCTTGGTCTCCATGAGTACGATGGCCTGCTCTCCGGGAACTCTCGCACGTTCTACGAGGAGACGCTGGCGCTCACCCAGGAGATACGCAAACGGTTTGAAAAGCTCGACGCGGACGACCTCAGCGGGAGCCGGCGGTTGGACCGCGACATCGCCCTCTACACGCTCGATATGAGCGCCTTCCAACTGGGGGAGATGCGGTCCTGGGAATCGAGACCCGACGGGGCCGAAGACCTGGGCGAGTCCCTGTTCCCTCTGTTCGCCCGGGAGTTCGCCCCCTTTCCCGCCCGGCTCGAGAGCATGACGGCCCGGCTGACCGCGGGTCCCGCCTATCTGGACGAGATCGAGAGCCGTCTCTCGCGCCCCATCAAGTTGTGGATCGAGATGGCCATCGAGGCCGCCGACCGGTTGCCTGCCTTCCTCGGGGTGATCGACGCACAGGCGGAGAAGGAGGCAACCGCGGACGGAAAGAACGCATTCCGCGCGGCCCGAAGCGAATCCGAGGATGCGGTGAAGGCGTACCGATCCTGGCTCGACGAGGAGATCCTCCCCCATGCCGAAGAGGACTACCGGCTGGGTGAGGAGAAGTTTGCCCGGTTGGTCGAGATCCGAGGCTTGGGGCGGACGCCGGCGGAGATCCGGGCCCTAGGGGTTCAGTATCTCGAAGAAGGAAAGCGTGAGCTCGGCGAGGTCGCGGCCGTCATCGACGCGAAGGCGACGGTGGACGAGGTCTCCGAGCGGATTCACGCCGATCATCCGCCAGACTTTGAGACTGTCCTGGAGGAGGTCCGGAAGGTGAACGAGGAAGCACGGACGTTCATCCGCGATCATCGGGTTGCGACGTTACCTCCATCGGAACGCCTCCTCGTGGAGGAGACGCCCATCTTCCTCCGGCCGATCCTTCCGTTCGCTGCCTACATGTCTCCCCCGCGGTTCGAGAAGGTGCAGGAAGGGGTCTACATCGTCACCCCGCCATCCAACGGGGAGGACCTCCTCAAGGAGCACAACTACTCCTCCATCCGCAACACGGCGGTGCACGAGGGGTACCCTGGGCACCACCTGCAGCTCTCCGCGGCCAATCTCCACCCGTCCATCGTGCGTGTTCTGGCAGGCGGAACGGGGACCGCGGAGATGGTGGAGGGGTGGGCTCACTACTGCGAGGACCTCATGCGGGAGGTCGGCTTCATGGACGCGCCGGAGATTCGCTTTGTGCAGCTCCAGGACATCATCTGGCGGGCCTTGCGGATCATCATCGATGTGGATCTGCACTCGGGGGCCATGAGCTTCGACGAGGCCGTGCAGGTGCTCGTCAAGGAAGCGGGAATGGCCGAGGTCTCGGCGACCGCGGAGGTGAAACGGTACACGCAGTACCCGACCTACCAATTGAGCTACCTCTTGGGGAAGCACCTGATCAAGGGCCTCCGCGAGGAGGTCGAGACCCGGATGGGGGAGAAATTCTCCCGTGCCTTCTTCCATGACGCGATCATCTACGCGGGGTCGATCCCGTTCTTCCTCCTTCGTCGAGCCGTGGAGGACAAGCTTGCCAAGCTGGAAGAGGACGTGGAGGACCTGTACTAAACGCAGGACGGGAGGGGTGAAGCCTCAGAGATTGCGGGTCTCGCCCAAGCCATCGTACTTACTATCCCCCTTGCGACCGGCCCACCAGGTGCGGACCCCGTAGTGAAGGGCCCCAAAGACAAGACCAACCCCGGCGAGGAGGAGGAAGAGGTCTGGAGTCGCGATGAGGAGAGCGCCGAGGAAAAGAGTCAGGCCGACAACAGTGAAACGAATCCATTTCGGAACCTGAATCCGCGGCGGAACTCCCAATTTCAGATGGCCTGTCGTTGATACATGGACAAGGACGATTCCGGCCATAGCCAATAAGACGCCGACGTTCCAGCCAGGGGCGCTCTTGAAGCAACATCCGAAGAATAGGTAGGGAAGGGCGAGGGCAAGGAAGGTGAGGTTGAGGGATCGCATCGCGAGGTAGCCCCGAGCAGCAAGGAGCCCTGCCAGGCCTAGCGAAACGATGAACACGATGCCCATAATGGAATTGAACACGGCAAAGCCCTCCGCCACCAATCTAAAGGCAAGCAGCGGTCCTGAGACGAAGCCTGTCCCAAGGAACCACGGGACGAAGCTTGAACTGAAGGTGAGCGCCGTCCCCACGGTGGCCATTAACGAAAGCCGTCTGCGCTTCATCCACCTCAGTGACTCACCTAGCCACCCTGGCGGGGACTCCTTCACCGAAAGGAAGAGTGCGATCGAACCTACGATCAGAACCCCGCTCCCTGCCAGGAGAAGCCCCAGAGCTGGGGCTGTCAAGGGGAGACTGGTTGGATTCGACGGATCGTTGCTTGCCAGGACAGCGACGCGGGGCACATCCGGCGTTCCCTGCACCTGAGAGTATAGGGCGACGTATGTCCAACTCCCGAACCGATCCGCGCGGTGGATGGAAGTGGCCACGTACCAAGTGCTGTTCCGCAGAACCTCTGAGGGGACGCACCAGCCCCAGCAGCCGAAGTCGTACCTGCTTGATCCTCTGTCGGTGAAGCGCTCGACTTGGGGATTCCCCTCCGCATCTACGCTCCAGACCGGATAGAATGCGTCACAGTCCGCAACGTCCTCGGGGGGGACCAGGACTCGGTTTTCGATGGCAAGGTCTCCATTGGATGCGAGACGAGAGTAATGGAGCGAGCGTCGACAGGGGTTCTGGGTTGGGTAGACGCTGAAATCCAGTAGGGTCCAGACCACATGGACTGTGCCGTCGGCATCTCCCTGAATCTGCGTGGCGGCCGGCCAGAGATCGCCGGCGAATGAGGGGGACGCACGGGCTTGCCAGAAGACGGGCTGAAGCCGCTCATCTAACTTGGTAACTCGAACCGTATGTTCGTCATGATTTGCCACGAAGGCGACGACTATATCTTCCCCAGCCAAGCCAACCGAGGGGCCCGTGAAACCCCAGGCTGGGACGCTGGGAGGCGGGGTTGCCAAGATCAGCCCCGCGATAAGCGCGCCAACCCCCCCGAGGGCGACCAAGGCCCACAGACGGCGGCTTCCCCTCATCGCGCCCAATAAGGAATTGAGGGACTATCTTTGTTCTTTACGCGCGTCCCGACATCCGTAGGGGGTCAGAAGGAAGGAACACGACTAGGGAGATCAACCTCGTGACAGCGAGATCTGGGGCGGGTCCTCATCTGCCCAACTACCCACGTTCGGAACTCGGATCCGTCTCTAGGGGAGTTCTTGCCCGTTGCCAGCGCCCTGACGGGTCTGATGGCCTGTCTGATGCCCACCGAGACCAACTTTAATACCCCGACCCAGGTTACGCCCGGGGTACGCCATGAAGAGCATCGATGCCCTCGTCCGCAAGGCCATGGAGTACAAGGAGAAGGGCCTGAGCGAGAAGGAAATCGGGGACGAGCTCCACC
>JBHIBW010000057.1:0-10303 GCA_046759265.1 Thermoplasmata archaeon | reverse complement strand
ACCATATCGAGAACTGAGGGATGTCAGCGCACCTCGGCATGTATGCAAAAGCGAACAGGATGGCGATGATGCCCGCTTCGCCCACTTCGAACTGGTTGCTTGACGAATTCGGAGTAGGGTTTAATCCGTGACACGCGATAGCTAGGTCGTCCTTGGCCAACGGGTGACTACTTCGTGGAAGACCGTGACCACAAGGGTTCGCTTCGCTCGACCTGGTGGCTAGGGCCGCTCGGCGTTCTTCTGGGTATCGTCATTGTGTTTCTCTATCTCTTCCTTTCGGCCTTCCCCGGCGACGTTCTCTTTGCCGTGCTCGTGGTTCCGGCGGCTTCAGGCTACGCATTTCGCGCACTCATGCGCAGAACATCTAGAGCCACCTTCTCCTCTGTCGGGACAGCCGCGGGATGGATGTTGTTCTTCGGACTCCTCGTCTACGACCCAGGCGGGTTGGGCTTTGTACTGTTCGTGGGTTCCCAGTTATTGTTCGGGCCTGGGGGAATCGTGGTCCTCGGCCTGGTGGCGCTTGGGTTCATCCTGGTATCCCAGGGGCTAGCGAGCCGCGCCGTCCGCCGGGTGTTGCCCTCTTGACCCCGAGAGCAGAACGGTCCGGCGCCTACCTGGACCTCGTCGCTTGAAGGCACTCGGGCCACACCATCCGGTGATGTTGTCTCCCTCTCCTTTCCTTAAATCGAACCGGGTGCGGGATAGAGAGAGGGGGTGACGCGGGTGAGCCTCATCCGCGACCCCGCGTTGGCTCGTCGGCGTGAGAGATTCTCTCTTGACGGGTTAGAGCCAGAAGGGGCGTTTCTCCGATTCATCCGATACATCCAAGAGGAAGGCCTGCTATTCATGGACACGGTGGCCGGCAAGGAATACTGGTTACACTCAGACGACCGCGTTACCTTCCTGAAGCACCGCTTGAAGCGGTACCGAAGGGCTCGAACGTACATCTTCTTCGGGACCATGCTCGGCGCGGCAGTCATCCTCGGCGTGGCCGGTTCGATGGGGGCCCCTTTCACCTTACACTTCGTCGGGAGCCTTGTTCTCGTTTCATTCTTCGTGATGCTCGTCCTCACTGTAACGACGGGACAGCTCAAGGACAGCCTTCAAGAGACCGTGGAACGCTCGAAGGGAGCCAGACCAGGAAGGCTCCTTGCGATTCTCGGCCTGATTCTCCTCTTCGGTAGCATCGCCGCTTCCTGGGCGCTCCCTGGGATTGGCTTTGAGTTTGGCGATGGGGGGCGGGTCGGCGGGCTTCAAGTGCTACTGGGGATGGCCCTCGCGCTCCTAGGCGTAATCATTGCGGTCCGGGGCCTTCACCGCTTTCTAGGCGAGTCAGAGGCTGCGGGGTTCTGACATCGTATGGAATCACCCGTGGTCGTCTGTCGGAATTGGGAAGGGCGAGCGCGAAGGCAATGGAAGAGAGGAGGCGATGCGGCCCGGATACCCGGTATGACCATACGTCTCTCCCGCCGCCCTGCTTGGTGATACCTAGGACGAAACGCTTATCGGACGGCATGAGGTAGACGCTCCGATGGCAGTGGCACCGTGGGTCTACCCTCTCGTCGCGTTGCCCTACGTCGCCGTTGTGCTATTGCTCATTCTTGGCTTTGTCGCCTTCGCCTGGTGGGACCGAAGGAAGCCTCACGAGGAGAGGGACGCATGGGGGCCTTGGGGTTTTCTCCTCCCGGCGAGTGTTTTCGCTCTCGGTGCTGCACTGTTTGCCTTGAGCGAGAGTCTCCTCCTGGGGCTGGGATACGGATTCGACCCGTTGCGCCTGTACCTGGTCGCTCTGGCCACCGGAATGGCTTTCGTCACCGCTCTCTTCATCCAATGGTCCGTTCAGGGCCACCGCCGCCGCCTCGTTGAGGGCTTGGCCACATCCTAGGTCTTCTGCAGCCGCAACGTCCCATCCCCGATGTGGTCAAAATCCAACCGGAGTCTTACTTCGTCGCCTCCCAGCAATCACCGCTCATGCAGTAGCTCTCGCCCCGCTTCGCGGAGATGCGGTAGGGCTTGCCGTTCAGATTCGCTCCATGCCGCGCAGAGGATGGGGTGCCTTTCCTGCCACTTCGGGGCCGCGGGGCCTCCGGTCGGGTTTTCAGAACCTTTCAGGATACCAGTTTCGCCCGTATGGCCACCCACCACCTCCATGGGACCTGCGGGACCCGGAGCGGTGGAAGATGCATCTGAGAGCGCCTACAAGGAGGCCATCCCCATCCTGGTGTCCTATGAGCGCCTGCGGGACGAAGGGGAATTCGGGACACCGACCGAAGAAAAGGAGGAGGAGCCGCCCGAGGGAGCCTCTCGAGCGGTTGTTGAGGAGGACACCATTCTCCCAATCTCCCCCACGGACAGCCTCGAGCTACGGCTCCCGCGAACCGTTTCCTTAATTAGCTTGGCGAAGAGTGCCCTCGATATCGTTCTAGGGGCGCTTGAGGAGAAGGAACGCCCTCTAGACTTCAAGCCCAAGAAAGAGGAATTCGACCTCTAAGTCGTTCGACCGAACTCGGGTTCGAGAGAACCCTCTTTCCTGCGCCCCCAGACCCTATGATGGGGCGCGAATCTTTTTATTCGCCGAGCCAAGTCGGGGTCGCGGATGAGGTCGGGGGCCAGCCAGTTTTCCCCAGCGGTTCATCAAGCAGGGCCATCCTTCCGCGTGGGGGAGATCGACAGATGAGCGGACACCTCGTCGACCTATTCGGCGGGAGCAACGTCATCGCGATCTTCCTCATCACGATCATCAACTTCATTCTACGAGCCATCGGTTCCCTCCCCCTCCTCGGATTCCTCAATCCCCTGGCCGACTGGCTGGGATCGGAACCCGTCGTGACGTTCATCTCGTGGCTCATCGCCATCACCATCATGATCACCTGGGCGGCGCTGCTCCACCTCCTCACGTTCATCTGGCTCGAGCGAAAGGTCGTGGCCCGTCTGCAGGACCGGCGGGGCCCTATGATCACCCTGAAGAAGAACCGATGGATCGGAGGGACGGGATACCTCCAGCAGATCGCCGATGCGTTGAAGCTGCTTCAGAAGGAGAACATCACCCCGAAGGCGGCGGATCCGTGGATGTTCCACATCGCGCCCGCCTTCCTCATCAGTACCACCATCGTGGTCCTCGTGGCGATGCCGTTCAGCGAGGGATTCGTCATCGCGGACGTGCCAGCCGGCCTTCTGCTCATCATCGCGGCCTTTTCGCTGACCCCGTTAGCGGTCTTGCTGGCCGGGTGGGCGCAGAACAACAAGTACGCGATGATCGGCGGCATGCGCGCCGCGGCGATGATGATGTCCTACGAGATCCCCATGATCCTCGCCGTCATCGCCGTCATCGTCCTCGCCGGGAGCCTGAACCCCATCGAGATCGTGAACCAGCAGGCGCAGCCTTCGATGTTCGAGCCGCTGGCCGCCATCGGCTTCGCGAACTGGTTCATCATCCCCGGGTTCCTCGGGTTCTTCATCTTCCTCCTGGCCATGCTGGCCGAGCAGGAGCGGATCCCCTTCGACTTCCCCGAGGCCGAGGAGGAGGTCGTCCATGGCTGGCTCGTCGAGTACGGCGGCATGCGCTTCGGGATGGTCTATGGATTCAAATGGCTCCGGACCTTCGTGGCCGCGGCCCTGGTGGCGCTCCTCTTTTTGGGCGGCTGGCACGGGCCTTTCCTGCCCCAGGAGATCTGGTTCATTTTCAAGATCTACTTCGTGTTCTTCATCTTCGTCTGGATCAGCTGGTCCGTCCCACGGATCCGGATTGATCAGATCCTAAGCATCGGCTGGCGGAAGCTCATCCCCCTGGCCCTGTTCAACATCTTCCTGGCCGTCCTGATCGTCTTTGCGAACGCCCAGGGGTGGATCTAATGCGGCGGTAGGGGGAACGGGATGGTCGACGCGCTCCAGTTCGTCTTCTTGGTCATCTCGGCCGTCGAGGTCATCACGGCCATCGGCGTCGTCACGGCCAAGAAGCTCATGTGGGCCGCCTTCTGGTTGGCCCTGAGCCTGGTCACCATGGCCGGGATTTACCTCCTCTTCCAATCAGAGTTCGTCGCGATCATTCAGATCCTCGTCTATGCCGGTGCGGTCCCGGTGGTCTTCCTCTTCGGGATCATGCTGACCCGGACCCGGGCGATGGAGGACGTCCCATGAGGGGAGAGCGCCTCCTCGTGTTCACCGGCCTCACCCTCCTCACGCTCCTGATGATCGGGTCCTTCGTGGGGATTCCATGGAACACGGCCGCGGTGCTGATCCCCAACACCGCGGTCGCCGAGGAGGTCTTCGGACGACTCGTGTTCAGCATCATCGTGATGGCCCTCGTCCTCGCCGTCTCCATGATCGGGGGCATCTTCCTCGCGCGGCGAGAGGGGGAGGCCCCATGATCCCCCTCGAGTGGGAGCTCTCGCTGTCCGCCATCCTGTTTGCCATCGGCCTCTACGGGATCCTGGTCCGGCGCAATGGCATCATCGTCCTCATGTCCGTGGAGATCATCCTCAACGCCGCTATCCTGAACTTCGTCGCCTTTTCGGCCTACACGGGCGACGTCTCCGGCCAGGTCTTTGCCCTTCTCTCCATCGCCCTGGCGGCGGGGGAGGCGGCCATCGGACTCGCCGTCTTCCTCGTCCTCTACGGGGTCCACCGGACCGTGAACCTGGACAAGATCCGGATTCTGAGGTGGTGAGCTGGCCTTCTTCGTCGACTGGTCTTGGGTGATTGTCGCCGCGCCCTTGGTCGCCTTCGTCATCGTCTTCCTCACGGGGCGGGGGCAGTGGCAAGGCGGCGCGCTCTGGACCATCGGGGCGGTGGCGGTCTCCTTCGTCTTCTCGTTCGGCCTTCTCATTCATGCCCTGCTAAACGGGGCGGTCGGGGGGAACTTCCCGGCCCAGGAGGTCATCTGGTATCGCTGGCTGGGGACCCCCGGTTCCGGGTTCGTCATCGAGTTTGGCATCCTCGTTGACACGCTCAGCGTGGTCATCCTGGCCCTCGTCTCCTTCCTTTCCCTGCTCATCGCCATCTACTCGGTCGGGTACATGGGCCACGAGAAGGACAAGGCCCGGTACTACTCTCAGATCGCCCTCTTCGTCTCGGGGATGCTGGGGGCCGTCGCGGCGAACAACTTCCTCCAGCTCCTCATCTTCTGGGAAATCATGGGCCTGTGTTCGTACCTCCTCATCGGGTACTGGTACCACAAGCCCGAGGCGGCCGCGGCCGCCAAGAAGGCGTTCCTGGTGACTCGGGTCGGGGACGTCCTCTTTCTCGTCGGCGTCATCGCGGTGTTCGTCATCTTCGGGACCTTCAACATCCTCGAGGTGAGCGAACTTGCGCCGGGCCTTCCGTTGCGCCTGACCCTCGTCGTGCCCCTCCTGTTCTTCGCAGGCGCCATCGGGAAGAGCGCCCAGTTCCCCCTCCACGCTTGGCTGCCGGACGCCATGGAGGGGCCCACCACGGTGAGCGCCCTCATCCACGCCGCCACGATGGTCAAGGCCGGGGTGTACCTCACCGCGCGGACCATCCCCATGGTGGTCACCAACCCCGATGCCGCCCTCTTCATCGCCTTCATCGGGGGTTTTACGGCCTTCTTCGCTGCGACCATGGCGTTGGCCAACTACGACATCAAACGCGTGCTGGCCTTCTCGACCATCTCTCAGCTCGGCTACATGTTCCTCGGGCTGGGGGCGGCAGCGTACGCGCTGAACCTGGGTTTAGACGGGGCCCAAGAGGGGTACTCGGCCGCCATCTTCCACCTCGCCAATCACGCCTTCTTCAAGGCCCTCCTTTTCCTCGGGGCCGGGTCCGTCATCCACGCGCTGGCCACCAACGACATGCGCAAGATGGGGGGCCTCCACAGGCGCATGCGCATCACCTCCTTCACCATGCTGTTGGCGGCCCTGTCCATCGCCGGGATTCCACCTTTAAGCGGGTTCTGGAGCAAGGACGAGATCCTCGCTGCGACCTTCACGGCCTCCGGGGGGAACCCGCTGCTCCTGTGGATGTGGGTCCTGGGGATCCTGACCGTCTTCATGACGGCCTTCTACATGTTCCGGCTGTGGTTCATGACCTTCCGCGGGGAGCCCCGGTGGGAGAAGGAGCCCCACGAGTCGCCGAGGGTGATGACGACACCCCTCCTCGTTCTGGCCGCCTTCGCCGTCGGGTCCGGCCTCGTCATCTTTCCGCTGGGGGGCTTTGGGAATCTCATCTTCCCGCTGGTCGCCGGCGCCCACGCCGAGTTCACCGCGCCGCTGGATATCCTGATCAAGACCTTCGCGGGGCCCAATAGCTACCTCACCTACATCTCCCTGCTCGGGGTCGCAGCCGGCCTCGGATGGGCGACCCTCATCTATCGGATGGGGGCGATCGCGCCGGACTCCCTAACGGCCGGTCCCGGCCGCAAGGCCCTTCACACCCTCCTACAGCGACGCTACTACATCGATGACGCCTACGATTCGTTCGCCCAGACGGTCGTCTACGGCATCGCCCGGTTCAGCGATTGGTTCGACCGGAAAATCGTCGACGGGGCGGTGAACCTCGTCGCGCGACTGACGCTCTGGACGGCGCGCGGGACCGATTTGGTGGATCGCCGGGCGGTGGACGGTGTGGTCAATAGCATCAGCCTCCGCACGTTCCGGGCCGGTTGGAGCTTGCGCCGAGGACAGACGGGCCAGGTTCAGAACTACGTCGCGATCATCGTCATTGGCGCCGCCGTCGTCCTCTTCCTGGTCCAGATCGTCTTCCCGCTCCTGGGGGTGCCGTGATTGGTCGCACTCCCCCTCCTGACCATCATCTTGGCTCTGCCGGGCATCGGAGCTGCGGTGACCCTGCTTGGGCGAGGGGACCAGGCCCGGGCGCGCACCGTGGCGGCGGCCTTCTCGGGAATCACCCTGGCCTTTGCGTTCCTTCTGCTCCTTCACTTCGTGGCCCCCGGCTTTGACTTGGGCCTCCCCACGGATCCTTCGGGGGCCTATGGCGCGTTTGAGGAGTACACATGGTTTGACGTCTTTGGATTCTCCGTCCAGTATCGGGTAGGGGTCGACGGCCTCTCGATTCCTCTGGTGTTCCTCTCGGCCCTGCTGCTGTTGGTCGCGGTGCTCTACCCCATGGAGACCGACTTCAAGCCCAAGGAGTACTACGCCCTCCTCCAGATCATCAGCCTCGCCCTCATCGGCGTCTTCATCTCCCTCGACTTCCTGATGTTCGCCATCTTCTGGGAGCTGGTCCTCATCCCGATGTATTTCCTCATCGGGATTTGGGGTGGGCCGAACAAGCACCATGCCGCCATCAAATTCCTGATCTACACGCACGTGGGCGGCTTCGTCATGTTCCTGGGCATCTTCGCCCTCGCCTTCCAAACGGGGACCCTGAACATGATCGAGATCGCCCAGCTGGCCCCGATCATTCCCCTCGCCACCCAGGTCCCCATCTTTCTGGCCTTCCTGTTCGGGTTCGGAGTCAAGCTCCCGATGGTGCCCTTCCACACCTGGCTTCCCGATGCCCACGTGGAGGCGCCGACGGCCGGCTCGGTCATCCTGGCCGGCGTCTTGCTGAAGATGGGCGGGTACGGCCTCTTCCGCGTCTCCTACTCCATGCTCCCGCAAGCCGCGGTGGACCTCTGGTGGCTCATCGCCGTCCTCGGGACCGTCAGCATGATCTACGCCTCCTTGGTCTGCCTGGTCCAGGTCGATCTAAAGCGATTGATCGCCTACTCGAGCATCGGCCACATGGGCTTCGTCCTCCTCGGGGCCTCGACGATCACCTCCATCGGGATCTCAGGGGCGATTTTCCAGCTCTTCAACCACGGTCTCATCACCGCCGTCCTCTTCATGCTGGCCGGCTCGGTGAAGCACGCCACCGGAAGCCGAGAGATCCCCTACCTCCGGGGGCTAGGCGGCCGAATGCCCATCTTCGGATTCCTCATCATCATCAGTTTCCTGGCGTCCCTGGGCCTGCCGGGGCTGAACAGCTTTGTTAGCGAGTTCATGGTCTTCACGGGGGCCTACGAAGGCCTGCCGGGGGAAACCAAGAAACTCATCTTCATCCCCCTCCTCGCGGTCGCCCTCACCGCGGCGTACTATCTGTGGACCATGCATCGGGTGCTTCTCGGGCGCTTCAGCCCCAATCTGGGGAAGGTGCGAGACCTGCGGGCGTCTGAGTACGTGCCGATGGCCGTGGTCGTCTTCTTCATCTTCCTCACGGCCTTCGCCCCGGCCCTCTGGCTGGGCCTGATCTCTTCCTTCAGCGGCGGGGTCGAACAGTCCCTCGCGGCGGCGTTAGGAGGTACCTGACGTGGCAGGCTTTCCCATCCTCAGTCTGGCCCTCTTCCTTCCCGCGGTCGCGGCCATCCTCGTGTACCTCTTCGCCCGCAACGACAGGGCGGCCCGGCTCGGGGCGCTGATCGCCTCCTTGGTCCCCCTGGCCATCTCGGTGTACCTCTTGCTCGGGTTCCTTCGACCCGACCTCATCCCGCTCGCCCTCGATCCCATTCAGGGCCGGTACCGCGCCTTCGAAGAGGCGGCGTGGATTCCCCAGATCAACGTCTTCTACCGCCTGGGGGTCGACGAGCTCTCGTTCTCCCTGGTCCTCCTCACGACGATCCTGGTTCCCCTCTCCATGATCTTCTCCTGGGACGAGAAGCGACGGGTCCCGGAGTTCTATGCTCTCCTCCTGCTGATGGAGACCACGATGCTCGGCGTCTTCATGGCGCTGGACTTCTTCCTGTTCTTCGTCTTCTGGGAGCTCCAGCTCGTCCCCATGTACTTCCTCATCGCCATCTGGGGCGGGCCTCGCAGGCGATACGCCTCCATCAAGTTCTTCCTCTACACCCAGGCCGCCAGCCTGTTGGTCCTCCTGGGGATCTTCGTGTTCTACTTCTACATGGGCGCCGGGGCCGACGCGTTCAACATGATCGCGATCATCGAGACGGGTCCCATCCCCATCGGCGTCGTTCAGAACTTGCTCTTCGTGGCCCTCCTGATCGGGTTCGGCACGAAGCTGCCGATGTTCCCGTTGCACACCTGGCTGCCGGACGCCCACGTCGAGGCACCCACGGCCGGATCCGTCCTGCTGGCGGGGGTCCTGCTGAAGATGGGCGGATACGGGCTCATCCGGGTCAACGTCCAGATGATCCCCGAGGCGTCCACGGAACTCTTCTGGGTATTCGCGGTCATCGGGACGATCAGCATCCTCTACGGGGCGATCGTCTCCCTCGCCCAGGACGACCTCAAGCGCCTCGTCGCAAACTCGAGCATCAGCCACATGGGGATCGTCATGCTGGGCATCGGCGCCTCCATGTTCGCCTTTGACCGCGGGGCCGCAGGCGTCATGGGCATCAGCGGGGCCATCTTCCAGATGTTCGCCCACGGGCTCATCTCGGCGGCCCTCTTCATGCTCGCCGGCTCCGTCCTCCACCGGTTAGGCACGCGCAACATCTCCGAAATCGGGGGCATCATGAACCGCATGCCCCTCCTCTCCTGGCTCCTCATCATCGCGTTCCTCGCCTCCCTGGGCCTCCCGGGCCTCGTAGGGTTCGTGGCGGAGTTCACCGTGTTCCTAGGGACTTACGAGGCCTTCGGGCTCTGGGTCCTCCTTCCCGTCCTCACGGTGGTCTTCACGGCGGCCTATTACATCTGGGCCGTCCAACGCGCCGTCCACGGACCGTTCCGGGAGGCGCTGGGCGAGCCCCGGGACATCGCCCTCTACGAAGTCGTCCCCCTCGTGGTCCTCGCGGGCCTCTTCGCCATCTTCGGAATCTTCCCGGCTCCGCTCATGGACCTGTTCAACACGTTTACTACCAGCTTCTTCCAGGCGTTCGGAGGTCCCTGAGTGACCGAGTGGCTCGTTCTCCTCCCGGTCATCATCGCCACCCTGTTCGGGTTCCTCCTCATCGCCCTCACGTTCATGGTCCGCCGGAAGCGGCGGTTGGCCGACATCGCCCTGGTTGGGCTCCTCATCGCCCTCTTCCTCACCCTCGACATGGCCGGCCTGGGCCTGCTGGAACGGATCGGGCTCGCGCTCTGGCAAGCCCCGGTCTCACAGCAGCTTCCCGGGCTGTTGCTCGAGGTGACCCCCTTCGTGTTGTTCTTCTGGGCCGCCCTCCTCCTGACGGGCGTCATCATCGTCCTGGCGTCCCGCTCCTTCCTGCAGAAGACCGACCGGAACATTGGCGAATACTACGGCCTCCTCCTCATCGCCCTCGTCGGCATGCTGTTGGTGGCGGCCGCGACCGACCTGTTTCTCCTCTACCTCGCCTTCGAGATGGCGAGCCTCGCCACCTTCGCCCTGGCGGCCTTCCGGAAGCACGACAAGCGGGGCACCGAGGCGGCGA